>NZ_JBQSVM010000008.1:0-102205 GCF_052376235.1 Psychrobacter sp. AOP7-A1-24
CAGTGATGGTGATTTCTTTCACGGTTGGACCGTATTTTATTGGGCATGGTGGATCAGCTGGTCGCCATTTGTAGGTATGTTTATTGCTCGTATTTCAAAGGGCCGTACGGTACGTGAATTTATTACCTCGGTAATGTTAGCCCCTACGCTTGTGACCATCGTCTGGATGACAGTGTTTGGACAGTCAGGGTTGAGTCAGTATGACAATCAAGTTGGCGAGCTAGCAGGAGGGGTTAGTGATGCTTCCTTAACCTTGTTTCAGATGCTAGCAAATCTTCCTCTAGGAACCATTACCTCTTTAATTGCTATTATTCTAGTGATGGTATTTTTTGTGACTTCATCGGACTCAGGCTCTTTGGTAGTTGATACGATTACAGCAGGTGGTAAGCTTGAAGCTTCCATATACCAGCGTGTATTTTGGGCTGTTGCTCAAGGTCTTATTGCTATTGCGCTTCTTTATGGCGGCGGCGCACAAGCTCTAAAAACCATTCAAGCAGGTGCGGTAAGTACAGGCTTACCTTTTACTTCGGTATTGATCGTAATGTGTATCAGCTTATGGCTTGGCTTACGCAGGATTTATAAGGCGCGAGAGCAAATGCTCTCGGAGCTTGAAAAATACTAACGAATTGCTGATTTTTGATCTAAAAAACCCAGTTCTGTCATAGAACTGGGTTTTATGTTTATAGTCGTTTGTAATATAGACTTGATTATAGTTATATTAAATTTAAACTAATGATAATCTACGCTGTTAAAGGTTCATTACTTGCAATAATACCATTGTTGTCTGCATAGACAAACATGCCTGAGTTCAACATCAAATCACCAAAGCTGATTTCAATATCCGTTTGACCTTCATCACGGCGGGTTGATTTACGCGGTATACAACCAAGCGCCATCACACCAATATTCATTTCTGCCATATCATCAACATCGCGAACACAGCCATATACAATAACCCCAGCCCAGCCATTATCGATAGCTGATTGTGCAATCATATCGCCTAGTAATGCACACCGCATAGAGCCACCACCATCAACGACCAACACTTTACCATTACCGTTTTTGTCTTTGCCATTGCTATTCAACAGTGACTTAACACGGCTATTGTCTTCGAAGCACTTGACCGTCACGATTTCACCGCAGAATTTGTCTTTCGCACCAAAATGATGGAATGACTTACCTTCGATATTTGGTAAGCATACTTGCGACTCAGGATTGGCATCCAATAAATCACAAGTGACAAAATTTTCTCTATCCATTTGTATTGATTCTGACATTGCTTCTGCTCCTTGTTTTAGTGACTCAACTGACTGGTATTTCAATACTTATCAATGCTTAGATAATAGTTGTTATTTTTTACTCTCGTACTTTTGTTCTGCTATAGTTAAAAACCGATATCTGTAGTTTCTTAATTTCAAAAATGAATCTGTCACCAGAAAAAACGGTCTCTTTATTTTTTAACGCGGGTCATCGATAGCATCTGCTTATTTTCGATAATATCAGTATGCTTAATTTGAGGTTCAGTACGGTATTTACTACGATGATAGATATCATGAGCACTCATGGCCATCGCACTAGCAACACGTTTAGCAGAAATAGGATGTAACGACAGCGACTCTGATACCAGAGGCGAGATAATCTTGAAAGCTTTTTGACCAATGCTCTCAAGTGGACGACCTTTGTGCTTACCAAGTAACAAGGATGGACGAAAGACGACCAATTGTCCAAAACCTAATGCCATAATATCTTGCTCTGTCTCAGCTTTGACTCGATTGTACAAAAAACGGCTATCAATATCCGCATTCATTGAAGATAGTAAAAAGAAATTTTCCACCCCTTTGTCGCGACATAACTTGGCAAAATTTACATTATAGTCTCGATCTACCTTGCGAAAAGCCTCATCACTCCCAGCCTGCTTTTTTGTCGTACCTAAACAACTAAAAGCATCTGTCGTTCGATCGGCACCAACGCTTGCAAATACTTCAGAGAGATTATCAAAATCGTTAATTTGATAAAAACGCATGCTGGCGTTGATATAGCGTGGCGGACGACGAGCAAGCACAATCAATGTGTCATAAAGCTCACTCAGTTGCTTTACCAAATGCTGCCCTACTAACCCTGTTGCGCCAATCACAATTGCTTTTCGCTGCATACTCTATCCACTTATATAACATTAGATGAACTATATTGATGAGAAAATACCTATATCAAGGTCTGTCGTTAGAATATCATACCTAAATTCCTCAATAACTGACGCTATTATATAGGATATATTGTAAGAGATTTTATCAACTACCTAGATCTATCAGCACTTACTATTGATGTAGTTACCTGAATGACTCAAATTCGATGATATTACGTAACTTCTTTGAGCATTAATCATCAAATATATTGTCCTTAGTTCAATAATTTGCTAAGATAATCGGCTTTACACGTCAACGCTGTTTAATTATTCCAAACAGCTCTGACGCTTACGATGATCTACTCATATTAGATACTTTAATATTAGACATCGACATCATATTTGACGAGACGGCTGCTCGTCACCGATGATTGTTAAACCCATTATTGCAATCAACATTCATATTTTTATCTATCTTTATCAAGGAGATACGCGTGGCTAATACTGCACAAGCTCGTAAACGCGCCCGTCAAAACACCAAACGTCGTCAGAACTCTGCGTCACAACGCTCTATGGTTCGTACTTACTTAAAACGTGTTGATGCGGCTATCGAAGCTAAAGATTATGACGCGGCTACCGAAGCTTACAAAAAAGCGGTACCAGTTCTTGATCGTATGGCTGACAAAGGTATTATTCATAAGAATAAAGCTGCTCGTCGTAAGAGCCGCCTAAACAAAACAATCAAAGGCCTACAAGCTTAGGATTTGTGTTGGTTAGACCCCATTGCGCTTTTATAGCGTAATGACTAAAACCTTGCTACTGGTTCTAATACTGGAGCAAGGTTTTTTTATGCCTACTCGAATATATTGAATGAACAACCTCCCTATCAACTCATTTCAATATTTAGATAAGACATCACTTCCATTGTACTTCTGGTGGCAATAGTAATTTGCTAGGGTGATAGCCAGCTGCACGATAACCCTCTAATAATGAATTAATCGGCCGCGTATATACTTGTCCTCGCCAGATGAAATGTGCACTCGCTTGATCAAAGGGCTTATCATCAAACCATAGAAACACACCTTCCATCATCTTTGGCCAATCATTCCAATCAATCTCTACCACATCGAACATGACTGCTAAGAACGCAGATAGCAACGTGTCATGACTTACAGCAAGCATTAAATGGCCATCTTGCGGCTGATTTTGGTAAAAAAGCGACAGAATATCCAGACCGCCTTGGTAGGTGTTTTTGGTCCCTTCGAGATTACCTTGCAAAAAACGATTAATGAAATTTAGGACACCAATCTCTTTGAACACTGGATTGGCTATTTCAGGCTCAGTAACGAGACTACCAGGCTCTACCAACAGCGACTGGTGTGTAATATCACGCTTTAGACCAGCTCCCTCTTGCATCAGCTGCGCGGTATCGATGCAACGCCCAATAGGACTAGAGATACTATCGACGTCGAGCGAATATGGTAAATGACCGGATAACCATCGCCCCCAAGACTTTGCCAATACGCGGCCTTTAGGCGTCAACGGTAACTGATAGCTGGCAAAACCATTACCATCAGAACGCTCACGTAAAGAGTGCCTAGTAAATAGAATGAGTCGCTTATTTTCAGGCAATAAGCTGACAGAGGGAATCATACTATCTGGCAGGTGCGAAGGTGCAGGCGCGCTTGGTATGTGACTGGCAAGCTTGTCAGCAGATATTTTTGACAGGGTGTTATTCAGATATTTACTCATGACAACAAGCCTAGCAGATTTCTTATCAGGAATGAACAACAGACAAACCTAGTTGCAATATATCTGATATACCCTCTTCATTCTTTCAAATAAAACGCTTTATTCAAAAGAGTCTATGTCTAGCGTAAGTAAAGGTTTATCAGATACTTAATACGGTTCTAGCCGATATCAATCACTTTGTCCCAAGCAAACTCTAGTGCCGTACTACTGACCTCATTAGGATAGGCTCGTGGATTGACAATCACTCGCGTATTACCGACTTTATAATCAAATGCTTCATGAGTATGTCCATGTACCCAAAGCACCGGTGCCCAATCTTCATGCATCCATCCTGATAAATCACTGACGAAAGCAGCATTACTTGGTAAATCAGCATACTTTTCAGACACCGATAACGCACTGACGCTATGATGACTCATAACTACTGTTTTCTTACCTAATTTATGAGATTCAATTAACGCTTGCTGTAGCCACCGACGATGCTTGGCATGAATCTGCATAGATACTTCAGGCGAAAACAGTTCGGCGCCTGCATAGATTTGCTTATAGTCACGCATAAAATGACGAGCAGCTGCCATTGTGTCTTCATTGGCATGATACTGATAATCTGTCCAAAGCGTACAGCCTAATATGCGTATATCACCAATATCGATATGCTGACATTGTAATACGCGAACTCCCTTTTCGGACGCAGTATCATAGTTATCCCAGGTTGCCAGTTTATTGTCAAAGCTCAATACGTCTTCATCAAAGTATTCATGATTACCAGCGATAGTAATCAGGGGGACTTCTAAGCGTGCTGCTTGTTCTTGCAACCATGGCATACCTTTGTCGCTATTAGCAGTATCCCCTGCTACCAGTACTAAATCTGCATCAGTTTTAGGAATATGTCCAACGGGGTGCGACTGACGTGCATAACTATCAATATGTAAGTCACTCAATATCTGTAATTTCATATTATCCAACATCATTTAGTAGTGTTATTATTAAAAAATTAATTAGCGATAAACGCTCATAATAGTAGTACTGCTATTTATCTAAATGAACGTTTTTAATATAGTTATTATATTTTAGAAAAGTTATAAGAATAAATTTAAGTAGTGTAGCAGTTTTTTATATACCATCAAAAAGTAAAAAGACAGCCATTTAGGCTGTCCTTTTACTTAGTATCTACTCAAAATTAAATACTCTGGAGTATTTTCTGTAGTTTAGCAGCAGGGTCTGCAGCTTGAGTTATCGAACGTCCAATAACCAAATAATCAGAACCGTCCGTTAACGCCTGACTTGGTGTACAGATACGTTTTTGATCATCCGCACTGTCTTCAGCTAGGCGTATACCAGGCGTCACCAGTTTAAAGTCCTGACCACATAATGATTTAAGTGTCTTTGCTTCTTGAGCCGAGCATACCACCCCATCTAGACCAGCTTGCTTAGTCAATTGTGCCAGTCGGCTCACTTGGGCATCTAAGCTATCAATGATACCTGTTTGCATTAACGCTTCGCTATCCATAGAGGTTAATACGGTAACTGCGATGAGTAATGTATCAAGATTTCTATCTAGTAAGCGCTGTTTTGCCAACGACATAGCTTCTAGACCTGCGCTAGCATGAACATTCACCATCCATACACCAAGCTCTGCGGCGGCCAATACGGCTTGAGCAGTGGTATTCGGAATATCATGAAATTTTAAGTCTAGAAACACTTCAAAATCACGTTGATGCAGTGCCTTGATGATATCAGGGCCACAACGCGTAAACAGCTCTTTACCGACTTTCAATCGACATTGAGATGGATCTAGCTGGCCAGCCAGCGCTAAAGACGCCTCTACCGTCATATTGTCTAAAGCGACGACAACTGGAGAGTTAATTACATTATTCATGGGTTTACCATATATTTTGAAGTTATCAAAGTATCTTATTTGAGGTCAACAACAAGGTCATTGAATTATCGTTTAGCAGATCACCTAAAAGATTACCTAATGACCTAATCTCGTCTACGTTTAGTCAGAGTAGAGCCTTCAGTTAGGCTAGTCGCGTCAGTATTTTGCACATTGGTAGCAGAAGTACCATAAACAGCTTCATCTACTGTTGGCGCGCTTGCTTGACGATCTATGACTGTATTGGCTTGAGTCAATTGCTCTTGTAGGTTTGTATTTGCTTTTTGCAAACGTGAAATTTCCCACTTATTTTGCAATACACGGAACATAAGAAGTGCAAGCAATATGCCAATAATGATGCCAAGTATTAAACACAAGATCAGTAGCAACCCTAGATTCATCGTAGGTGCTTGCGAAAACAACAGATTGACTCCGACCTCAGTATTATTTGCCAATACCAAACCAAGCGAATAGGCAAAGCTCAAAAACAGCAATACAAATAATAGAAAGCGCATGAGACAGTTACCTCAGTTTGGAATGATAAATATTGAACAGCTCGATAATCAGTATTAGTTTAACTTACCGTATCATTTACTGCTTCGCGTAAAGCTTTGCCTGGTTTAAAGTGTGGAATCGCTTTAGCTGGTACAGGTACACTTTCGCCTGTTTTAGGATTGCGTCCCATACGGGCACGACGATGATGTAGACAAAAACTACCGAATCCACGAACTTCGACTCGGCCATCATTGGCTAAAGTATGAGTCATCAAATTTAAGATTTCACGCACTGCGTCATCAACCACGGTATCTGCCATGTTGTCACAGTTTGCACTCAAATTACTAATAAATTCGGATTTGTTAATCGCTTGCTGCATTATTACGCTTGCCTTGTTGATTGATGGATAAGCTGATGATAAGTCAATGCTCGATAGTACGAAAATACGTATGGATAATTAAATTATAAAGACTGAGTTTTTAAAAACCAATCTTCAAAATTACATCGTAACTATAAAAAGCTTATAACTATCATCTCGTTACTCAATGGTGCAAATGATAGCGGATATTAGCGTAAATGGGAATAAGAGTTTGCCCATTTGGCTAAAAACCTCTATTACTAACTGTGTTGATAAAATATAACCATAAAAAAAAGCGACCGAAGTCGCTTTTTTTTATTACTTTTATATCAATAGTTTGCAGCTTACTGCATTTGCTCTTTGATCAAATCACCAATAGTTTTTGGCTGTGCATCAGAACCAGTAGCGGCAGTAGTACTTGTGCTGCTTAGTTCTTTGATTGCTTGACGCTCTTCAGCTTCGTCTTTCGCTTTGATAGACAAGTTGATATTGCGTGTTTTACGATCAACACTGATGATTTTCGCTTCAACGTCATCACCAACAGTCAGATGCTTAGTAGCATCTTCAACGCGGTCACGTTGGATTTCAGAAGCGCGTAGGTAAGCTTCAACTTCGTCAGCAAGTTCAATGGTAGCGCCTTTAGCGTCTACTTCTTTTACTTTACCATTAACGATAGCACCACGGTCATTGCTAACTAGGTATTCGTTGAATGGATCAGAGCTCAACTGCTTAACGCCTAGGCTGATACGGTTAGCTTCTGCATCTACAGACAGTACCATTGCTTCAACGGTGTCGCCTTTGTTGTAGTTACGGATAGCATCTTCGCCAGTTTCGTTCCAAGAGATATCAGATAGATGAACAAGACCATCAATACCACCGTCTAGACCGATAAAGATACCGAAGTCAGTGATTGATTTGATAGTACCAGTGATTTTGTCACCGCGCTCATGTTTCTTATCAAACTCGTCCCATGGGTTAGCTAGAGTTTGCTTGATACCTAGGCTGATACGACGACGTTCTTCATCGATATCAAGAATCATTACTTCAACTTCATCGCCCACTTGAACAACTTTAGATGGGTGGATGTTTTTGTTGGTATGATCCATTTCTGATACGTGTACTAGACCTTCAATACCTTCAGAAATCTCAGCGAAACAACCATAGTCAGTCAAGTTGGTTACGCGAGCTTTTACAACACTACCTACTGGGTAAGTGCCGCCAACGTTATCCCAAGGATCAGTACCAAGTTGTTTTAGACCTAGGCTAACGCGGTTGCGTTCACGGTCAAACTTCAATACTTTAACTTTTAGGTCTTGGCCAACTTCAACAACTTCAGATGGGTGCTTGATACGGCGCCATGCCATGTCAGTGATGTGCAATAGACCATCGATACCACCTAGATCAACAAACGCGCCGTAATCAGTAAGGTTCTTAACGATACCTTCGATCTCGATGCCTTCTTCAAGCTTGTTCAATAGCTCTTCGCGCTCAGCTGAGTTTTCAGCTTCCATAACTGCGCGACGGCTAACAACAACGTTGTTGCGCTTTTGGTCAAGTTTGATGACTTTGAATTCTAGCTCTTTGCCTTCAAGATGCGTTGTATCACGGATAGGACGTACATCTACCAATGAACCTGGTAAGAACGCGCGTACTGAACCGATATCTACAGTGAAACCGCCTTTAACTTTACTTGAAATAATACCTTTAACGATTTCATCGTTATCAGCGATTTTTTCAAGGAAGTTCCAAGTTTCAACACGTTTAGCTTTCTCACGTGACAGCAAGGTTTGACCCATGCCGTTATCAACCGCTTCAACTACGACATCAACGCTATCGCCAACTTCAACTTCAAGTTCGCCTTCTTCGCTTAAAAACTCTTCACGAGCGACGATACCTTCAGATTTAAGACCAGTATCTACTGTGATCCAATCGCTATCGATGGCCACAACAGCACCTGTAATAACCGAGCCACGCTCGATATCTAGGCCCTGCTCTTCAATGCTCGCTTCAAATAGTTCAGCAAATGATTCCATTATGTCTACCTTTGTATAGCCGTATCCTGTCCAGCACAGTACGGATCAAATTTATGATTGTATAGAACGAAATACTGGTTTTATATCCCATACAATCATATAAAAAAACGTTTGTTGATAGCGAGCTCATCATAGCTAAAACTGACTAACAACAACTGTCTTGTATCGAATGCCATATTTCAAATAAGCTAAGTTTTTATTGCTACTTAGATAATATTTAACTCAACCGTGTTATTTTATACTAAAAACATGATTAGCAGGAAAGTTTTTAGTACTTAATATGTTGTTTTTACTAGCTATTAAATTATTAACTATTAAAAAAGATACCTTTATCTTGGCAGTGCTTTTTGACCTGCTCATATACTGCATCAGCATTGAGCGCTGAACTATCTAGTAATAATGCATCTGCCGCAGGCTTCGATGGCGCTGTACTTCGATTTTCATCACGGTCATCACGCGCTTTTATCGTCGCTAAAATCGCCTCAAAATCTGCTGTCTGACCAGCATTCAATAACTGTGCCACACGGCGCTCTGCACGCGCTTCAGCACTAGCCGTCAAAAACACTTTAACATCAGCATCTGGAAAAACGACTGTCCCCATATCACGACCATCAGCCACCAAGCCTGAACGAGTAGCCATATCTTGTTGTAACTTGAGCAATGCTTGGCGCACCTGTGGAAAGATTGCTATCTGTGATGCGTAGCCACCGACTGTTTCATTGCGTACTTGCTCACCTACCGCTTGTCCATTCACAATGATATCTATACGTCCTGAATCATTGTTTGGTACAAATGCTATCTCTAAGCTTTCAGTCAAGGCCAGTACGGCCTCTTCGTCGATCGATTGGCTAGCATCTGCGTTGATTAAACCCGCTTCAAATGCTTTTAGACCAACGATTCTATAAAGCGCGCCAGAGTCTAACAATTGATAGCCCAGCATTTGTGCTAGACGCCATGTAACCGTACCTTTACCAGCGCCACTAGGACCGTCGATACAAATAACAGGATAACGCACTGATGAAGTATGGCTATCATCTCTATTGAGTAAAACATTATCAGATGTAAAACTAGTCATAATACTTACTCAATAATATGCGTTATTAATATCGCTTATCATATGTTATTAATAAGACAGTACTTATTCGAATGGTCATTCTTTAATAACCCATTGAGATGGGTGCTATTAAATAGGGCGATATTATAGCAAAAAATCATCGTAACCACTAGCACCAAGACGGATATCTTGTTATTAATCTTTTTAGTTTACATACTGGCTTTATTCTTTTTTGCGGCCTGCCTACGCTCACGAAAAAACATCTTTAATATTTGGCTACTATACTCGCTGCATAACCCTTTATAAGCTTGGATGCTATGGTTATAAAACGGTTGTAACGACAAGTCCATTTGACTACCAACCATCCCAGCACGTGGTTCACTTGCTGCATATACTAACTTGCTTACACGCGCATGGATTAATGCGCCGATACACATCGTACAAGGCTCTAGAGTGACATACAAAGCAGTCTGTAGCGGCAAACGATAATTTTGCAAACGTGTACAGGCGTCTCTCAAGGCAACTATCTCAGCATGAGCAGTAGCATCATGGCTACTGATTGGTTGATTAAATCCTTGGCCGATAATTTGATTATCATGTACCAGTATAGCGCCTACTGGCACCTCTCCTCGATCAGCACCCTGTTTGGCAAGTTCAATAGCTTGTTGCATCCATTTAACATCTTCAACTGACCAAAAGGTGCTGGTTTGAATATTTGAAGACAGAGACGATATTAATTTCATGCGCTGTGTATTTTGCATTTATTGTGGTAGTTGCCAGTCAATTGGCGTTTGGCCATATTGCACTAAGTAATCATTCGTTTTAGAAAAGGGTTTAGTGCCAAAGAACCCGCCGCGGTTTGCCGCAAGTGGTGAAGGATGTACCGCTGTCAGAATCAAATGTTTATCCGTATCAATATACTTGCCTTTCTTTTGGGCCTTACTGCCCCACAAAATAAATACAGTATGCTTTGTCTGTTCATTAACTGCATCAATGACAGCATCCGTAAACTGCTCCCAACCTTTATTCTGATGACTGTTTGGCTCGCCTTCTCGTACAGTCAGTGAGCTATTAAGCAGTAGAACACCTTGCTGCGCCCAGTATGTCAAATCACCATGCGATGAGGGACGAATACCAATATCATCTGCCATCTCTTTAAGCAAGTTATTCAACGATGGTGGTTTTGGAATGACTTTAGGAACAGAAAATGATAACCCCATAGCCTGACCTGGACGATGATAAGGATCCTGCCCCAAGATTACCACTTTCACTTGTGATAACGGCGTAAGGTTAAGTGCATTGAACATCAATGGTGCAGGCGGATAGATACTATCTTCCGACTGGTAGGCCTCTTTTAAAAATGCGCGTAGGTTATCCATATTTTCAGACGTTAATTCATCTGCCAGTGCCGTTTTCCAATCTTCTGGTAAACGAACATTATCTAAAATCGCTTGTTTTTGCTCTAGTGTCTTAGTTGTCGGTTCATCGAACAATTCCATAGTGCGTCCTTTTTATACTTGTTATCTTGTTATAAGTTCAATAGAAAGCTAGCTTAATGTAGATAGTTATACTAACAAAAAACGGTGTGCGCTTTGTTAGTGAATTATAGCAACAAAAAAAACGGCTACCGCAGTAATACGGTAACCGTTCTTATAATATCAACATTAAAAATCTCAGCTGGCTAGAGACTCAGAATCAGGACGTGGTTCATGAGTTTCAACGACTGTCAGTACAATACGGCTATCAGCTGAGCCTTTGTCTGAGACCTTATCAAGCTTCATCGTATCACTCTCTTGAGAGTTATCGGCTTTAGGCTCTAAGGTCAGATGCACCACACCGCCATTGACCAAATCCCCAAACAAAATCATACTTGCCAGTGGTTTTTTGATTTCATCCTGAATCAGACGCTGCATCGGACGTGCACCCATTAGACGGTCATAGCCTTTATCCGCCAAGTAATCACGTACATCATCATCAATCTCTAATGTCACCTGCTTATCATCAAGCTGTACTTGTAATTCAACCAAGAACTTATCAACAACCGATACAACAACTGACGTATCTAGAGGATTGAACTGGATAATAGCGTCTAAGCGATTACGGAACTCTGGCGTAAAGACACGTTTGAGCGACTCTGTATTATCACGGCTATGGTCTTGTTGGGTAAAGCCCATTGACGAGCGACTGATGCTATCAGCACCGACGTTCGTTGTCATAATAACGATGACCTGCTTAAAGATTGCCACACGACCATTATTGTCAGTCAACGTACCATGATCCATTACTTGTAGTAACAGGTTGAATACATCTGGATGCGCCTTTTCGATCTCATCAAGCAACAACACACAGTGTGGATGCTGATTGATTTTTTCGGTGAGTAAGCCACCTTGATCGTAGCCAACATAGCCAGGAGGCGCGCCAATCAAACGTGATGCCGTATGCGCTTCCATATACTCTGACATATCAAAACGTACTAACTCTACGCCTAATAAATTGGCTAATTGACGTGACACTTCTGTTTTACCCACACCAGTTGGACCTGCAAACATAAATGAACCAATTGGCTTATCAGGTGCTTTCAATCCTGCACGTGATAACTTAATAGCATCAGCTAGCGTGCCAATCGCCTCATCTTGACCAAACACCAAGTGTTTAAGATCTCGATCTAAATGCTCAAGGATACTCTTATCATCACTTGATACAGATTTGGGTGGAATACGTGCTAACTTAGCAATGATAGCTTCAATATCAGCAACATCAATTTTCATTGGTGGTTTTTGACTTTTTGATACGTTCACATTCTCTGCTGACTCATTACCATCGTTTGCTTTTGCAGCTGCGACTTCATCCTGCATTTCGTTATCTGCATCGATATCTTCTTCATCAGTATCAATTTGTGCATCAAAATCTTGCTCTAAATCAGTGATAAAGCTTTCTTCAGCTTCGATATCATCGACATCAGGCACCACGCCTAAACGCTTATACGCACCTGCTTCGTCAATTACGTCAATAGCTTTGTCAGGCAAGAAACGCTCATGAATATGTTTGGCTGATAACTGTACGGCCGTCACTAACGCTTCGTCCGTATACTCAACATTATGAAACTCTTCATAACGAGGTTTTAGACCACGTAAGATATCGATGGTGTCATCCACACTGGGTTCTTTGACATCAATTTTCTGAAAACGACGTGACAATGCATGATCTTTTTCAAATACTTGACGATACTCAGTAAAGGTTGTTGAGCCAATACAACGCAGCTCACCATTGGCAAGCGCTGGCTTGATAAGGTTCGATACATCCATATTACTGCTCATAGATGAACCAGCACCAATAATCATATGAATCTCATCAATAAACAAGATTGCATTTGGTTTTTTCTTTAGCGCATCAAGCAGTGACTTCATGCGCTTTTCAAAGTCGCCGCGATATTTAGTACCTGCAATCAATGAGCCGATATCAAGGCTATAAATCACGCAGCCGTTAAGTGGCTTTGGTGCTTTGTCATTAATAATTAACCATGCTAAACCTTCTGCGATAGAAGTTTTACCTACACCAGGCTCACCGACTAGCAATGGGTTGTTTTTACGGCGACGGCATAATACTTGGGCAGCACGCTCAATCTCAGAGGCACGTCCAATCAAAGGATCCGTTTTACCTTCAGCGGCTCGCTGATTTAAATTGGTCGCAAATTCAACTAAGGGATCTTTACTGGTCTTTTCAGAGGCACTACGGCGCTCAGTGCCTGCTGAACCGCGTGATTCAGATGGTTCTTCTTTATCTTGACCATGTGATAAATACTGAGTTAGCTCAAGGCGACTGATACCTTGTTTTTTGAGCAGGTAGACAGCATAAGTATCATGCTCTGAAAACATAGAAACTAAAATATCAGACCCTTCAACCAAACGACCACCACCGATCGACTGCACGTGAAAAATAGCACGTTGCAAAATACGATCAAAGCTCTGAGTTGGCTGCGGAGACTGTTCTGTATCAGCATCGATAGTTGGCGTGTGTTTATTAATATAAACCTCAAGCTCAGTACGCAACGCCGAGACATTAGCATTACAAGCAGTCAACGTATTGGCAGCATGGGTGTTTTCTAATAAGGCCAAAAGTAAGTGTTCAACAGTGAGATACTCATGCGATTTTTGGCGCGCAAGCGTCATTGCTAAACGTAGAGAAACTTCAAGATGACGACTTAACATAACAACTTCCTACGGTTATATCTATCTTTATAATTGATAGTTTTATGAATGAGTTAGTAAGTAAATCAGGGCGGTAGATGAATTGTTCAAGGGCTATGTTCGTATTATTAGAAGTCATGAATAAATGAGGTGAGCGGTAGACTGTTTATCAAATACTATAATCTCGCTATCAGCCAACAGTAATCATCACTATCCATGGCCGCTTTTCTTTATATCAACACGATACTTCGGCGGAGTCAATCTATTAACACAGACTAAAATGTATCAAAGCGTGCTACGAGCTAGTAGCGACAACTCTAACAACGGATATTAAATAGTGAAAAACTGATTAGATAAAAAGAGATATTGATATTTGAGAATCTAGTAATGACGTGGTTTTAGCAGCTTTGACTACGGTGCTTAGTCTAAAACTATTAAACAGAACTCTTTAATAGATAGAGTTATTTGCTACAAAAATCAATATTCTATGGATAATAAATCCATTTTTGAGAGACACTACTTGCATACAAGGAGAATGACTAAAAAGTTGAAAAAGCTCACTGTAAAAGCGAGCTTTGATATGAATTACTTAGAGGTGAAAAATAGCAGGTAAATTTTTGATAGAGCGACATACCGATATAAAAGTTAATAACTGGCTCTACTCGCCTTGATGTGGTTCAATTTGGGTCAGTAATGGATAACCTTCACGGTGTGCCAGACTATTTACTTTTTTGGCTTTGGTTTCGGCGATATCTTTGGGATAAATACCAGCAATACCTTTACTGCTATTATGAATAGTCAACATAATCTCGACCGCAGAATCCATACTATGACGAAATTCTGACTGCAGTATGTATACAACGAACTCCATCGGCGTGTAGTTATCATTGTACATAACGACCGCATACATGGGCGGTTTGGCTATTTCAGGCTCTGCAACCAATACATCTGCTTGCGGTGACGTTTCACCATCGGTATCACCGTCTTGTGCACGATGAGCAGGCATATTGGGAAAGTGCCAATCGGCAACCGTTGGCATGGCTTGTGATATCATTTTTTTCATCATAATCAAAATATAATTATAAGGTAAGTTTAAGATAGAAGAGGTTATTAAGGCAGGCGATAAGGCATGGTATAAAACACAACCACTAATTAGAGCTATTGAGCTTCGATTTCAACCATACTATCCACTATCGTCACTGAGTATGTTGTTAAGACATGAGGTAATTAAGGTACGATAGGACTTTCATCAATTTCCGGTAAATCTAGGAGCGATGGTAGCATGTTATCCACATTATCACCGAGCTTCCAGTCGTACAGTTGCTCTACCTGTTGACCACCAGCTTGCAAGGTCAGTTTTGCTTGCAACGCTCTAAACCCCGATGGCATTACAAAGCGACCACGTATCCGAACAATACCTTCGATCATATGATAGGTAGGGTCAAGCGGCACTTCTACAAAATCGTCATTATTAAGCAGCGTCAAGACAGGCGTCAAGAGCTTCGCTTGACCATCGCGACTAAGCATCCCAATATCAAAACCATACTCGAAAGCATTTTCGGGTAGTGGCGAAATCTTGGCCCCTAATACTTGTAGAGGCATGCCACCTTTCTTACGAATGACATCCGAATATAACTCATTGAGCTGTGACACTTGTTTATTTTCTATCGCTAGTTCTTGTTGGCTGTCACGTAAATCTTTTAAATTAGCCAAACTAATAGCCAGTTCCTGTTTAGCAGTTGCCGCTTGGTTGGTGGCTATCTTGTTGCTAAGGCGTAAGTCTTCTAGTGCTTGTGTCGCTTTAGTGCTATCAATAACTGCTTGCTTAGCTTCTGTTTCCATTAAATGAAGACCACGTTGATAGCCAAGCTTGTGACCGAATACCAGACCAACCACTGCTGTCACTAGTATTGCCACTACAAATAGCACCAACACCAATGTAGAAGCCCCACGTTGTGAACTATTAACACCACTTATAGAAGCGCTATGGTTTCCAAAGGAATGCTGTTTGCGCTTCAAGCTATGTATAACCGAGTCTTTACACGATAGACGGGCTGGCTGTGAGCAAAAGCGTAGTACGAACTGAACACGCATTTAGACGGTATCTCTTAAGAGTAAGGGCAAATCATTATAGCCGAATTTATAATCAATACCTAGCACCGTAAATGTGAATGATTGGAATATGAAGTAATTGATATTAAGGAACAATCGGTGCAAAGTTCAATCCCAGTGACTCATCAAAACCGAACATCACGTTCATGTTTTGTACAGCCTGACCAGCAGCACCTTTGACTAAGTTATCTTGAACAACGATAACTGTTAGCTCAGCGCGCTCGTTATCCTGATGTACCGCAATGCGTAAACGATTACTGGCGCGAACACTGCGCGTATCTGGGTAAAGACCTTTCGGCATGACATCAACAAACAACTCTGATGCGTAGTTACTTTCAAACGCTTGCTGCCAATCGATAGCCGCGCCTGCATCAGTCAACTCCATATGGATAGAGCTTAGCATGCCACGAATCATCGGTACTAGATGTGGTAAAAAACGAACACGGTGCGCGAACTGGCTATCTAATAACTGTGCAATACCCTGCTCAATCTCAGGTAAATGACGATGACCTTCAACGCTATAAGCTTTAAAGCTGTCTGTTGACTCAGCATAATTGAGTGCAAGCGATGCTTGACGACCAGCACCAGATACGCCAGATTTCGCATCAATAACGATACGAGACTCAATCAAACGCTTTTCTTGCTTATTCTGCGCTTCGATAATCGGTTTTAGACCCAAAATTGCAGTCGTTGGATAACATCCAGGATTACCCACTAGTAAAGCATCAGCGAGCTTATTACGATTAACTTCTGGTAGTCCATAAACTGCTGTTTTTAACAACTCAGGACAGGCATGCGACTGCTTGTACCAGTGCTCAAAGTCAGTCAGTGATTGCAAACGAAAATCAGCAGCCAAATCGACAACCTTGACGCCAGCTTGAGTAAGCGCCTCAGCTTGCTTCATCGCTACACCATGTGGAGTCGCAAAAAACACGACATCGCATTTTTGTAGTGCAGTAAGGGTATTATCACCTAAGTCGCTGAAAACGATGTCAGACACACCGCGCAAGCTTGGGAAGATTTCATCAGCACGAGTGCCAGCTTCGCTACGAGAAGTTAATAAATCAAT
This sequence comes from Psychrobacter sp. AOP7-A1-24, assembly GCF_052376235.1. NCBI lineage: Bacteria > Pseudomonadati > Pseudomonadota > Gammaproteobacteria > Moraxellales > Moraxellaceae > Psychrobacter > Psychrobacter sp. AOP7-A1-24. The sequence goes on from NZ_JBQSVM010000008.1 coordinate 17,059, forward strand.
AGAAACTTCAGGATGAGAAGATAATAAGCGAATAAGCTCAATACCTGTATAGCCTGTACCACCGACGATCGCTGCTGAAATCATAAGACACCTTTTTCATGGTAAATACTAAATATGCACTGATTGATTCTATATTTGCTTATAATGCATGCAACTCTACAAATATAGAATCAACCTCTAAATATCCTAACTTTTAAATTTTATAATCGTGTACTGCGTCCACAAACACTTTGGCATTATCAGGGTTAACCCACTGAGTAATACCATGACCTAGGTTTGCTATGTAACCAGTCTTTTCACCATCAGCATAAGCACGATCAAGCATAGCATTCACTTCAGAACGAATAGTTGCAGGTGAGCCATACAACGTCGCTGGATCTAAATTGCCTTGGAGAGCCTTGCTGCTTTGCAGTCTTTTATGCTTTTTGGTCAATTGACGCTGACTCTCGGTCAATACTTGACGCGCACGATCAATCGACATCGTCCAGTCTAGACCTAATACGTCCGCTTCACTATCAGCCTGAATATCAAGCCACAACCCACCGCCTTTAGTAAATAACACGACAGGTACTTGTGGATGACGTTCCTTTAGTTCGGCGACGATACGTTTATTATAATTGTGTGAAAAATCGATAAACTGACGATGACCTAGTGCCCCGCCCCAACTATCAAATATCTGAACGATTTGAGCGCCCGCTACGATTTGGGCATCTAAATAGTCAATGACAGATGCTGCCAGCTTATCTAGTAACTGGTGTAAAAAGTCAGGGTTACTATACAAGAAGCCTTTAGTATAACGGTAATCCTTTGAGCTACCGCCTTCTATCATATAAGTAGCCAATGTCCACGGACTACCAGAAAAACCAAATAATGGAACTTGACCATTCAATGCTTTACGGATACTGGTGACGGCTCGCATCACATAGTCTAAAGAGTCATTTGGCTCAAGTACTGGCAATCTATCAAGATCCGCCTGCTCACGAATAGGATATTTGAATTTAGGGCCTTCTCCTGTTTCGAAGTATAGTCCCAGTCCCATCGCATCAGGGATAGTTAGAATATCACTAAATAGAATAGCAGCATCTAAATCATAACGACGCAATGGCTGTAGAGTCACTTCAGTCGCGCGGTCTGTATCTTTACACAGACTCATGAAATCACCTGCTTCAGCGCGAGTTGCCTTATACTCTGGCAAATAACGACCGGCTTGGCGCATCATCCATACTGGTGTGGTATCAATAGGCTCAAAACGCAATGCACGTAGCAATCTATCGTTTTTTAAAGGTGCAAACTGTTGCTGAACCGAGTTACTACCGTCTGAAGCACTCATGTGCAAATCTCCAAAACAGCACAATATCCACATTTATAGATGGATGTCGTGCTGAATAAAATGAATGGAATAAAGAGTTAAATAGAAGCGTTATACAGTCAATGCAAGATTGTCACGGTGCACCATAACGACACGTTCTTCGTTGCTACCAAAGATCTTATCGAAATGTTCGGTACGCTCACGAGCGACACGACGTGCATCATTTGATGAGAAATTGACCTGCCCAACAGCTATGCGTTCGCCAGTATCTTGATGAATAATTTCTACAACATCACCTTCATCAAAACCACCACGGACTTCGACAACACCGACTGGCAACAAACTGCTATTTTGCTCGGTCAATGCTTTGGCAGCCCCTGCGTCAACGACTAAACTACCTGACATACGTAGATGCGCGGCCAGCCACTGTTTACGCGCGATGATCTTATCTTCATCATTAGTCGTCAGCAATGTACCTACTGCTTCACCTGATACCACACGGGTAATCACGTCATCGATGGCACCGCTGACAATAACGGTAGGACAGCCACCCATTGCCGCAAGGCGGCCAGCACGAATTTTGGTTAGCATACCACCGCGACCTAGCTTACCGCCGTCCCCTGCAATATCAAACAAATAATCAGCCATTGCACGTTCTTGACGAATCATTTTAGCATTAGGATTGTCACGAGGATTATCAGTAAAGACACCGTCCTGATCGGTTAAGATAATGTACAAGTCAGCGTTGACCATTGCGGCTGCCATTGCACCTAGGGTATCGTTATCACCGAATTTAATCTCATCGATGGTGATGGTATCGTTTTCATTGATAACAGGGAGTACGCGCCATTCTAATAACTGCGTCAGCGCGCTCGTCGTATTGAGATAACGACTACGATTAGATAAATCATCATGAGTCAGCAATAGTTGTGAGCTTTGAATACCATGCTGAATCAATGCTGACCACCATGTTTCAATCAGACCCATCTGTCCAATGGATGCACAAGCTTGTAATGCTGCTAGTTTTTTAGGGCGCTCATCAAGGTCCATACGTACGACACCTTCAGCGACAGCACCTGACGATACTAGCAGTACTTCAACCCCTTGTTTATGCAGGCGAGCAATCTGCTTTGCCCACTCATATATGGCAGTACGATCCAGCCCTCGACCATTATTAGTTAACAGCGATGAACCAATTTTGACAATAACGCGCTGAATATCAAAGTTGCGAGTTTGCTTAACAAATCTTGCTTCTTCCATCGTGTTTGCTATGTCATCTGCCATATAAACTCCTTTTTTCATATAAATTGAGTGTAGGGATTAAGTTTACAATTTAAGTATAACTGCTCAAGCATACTAGCTTAAGGAACGTACATTACCTCAACGCCATCGTCATCATCGTCATCAAAATCAGACGTATCCAATCCTTCACGTGCCGCTTTACGAGCTGCACGATACGCTTCACGCTGTGCTTCAGTGTTCAGACGTACTTCAGCTTCTAAACGCTCAAAACGTTCTTTTTGTGCTTCAGCGAAGATAGGATCTTCGATTTCACGCTCACGCTCAAGCTCGATATCGTTCATTAAATGATATTTGACCGCGTCAACGCCTTCACCAGTTAGCGTTGCAGTACGGAATACCATACCTGTCCAGCCCAATTCTGCCACAATATGTGTGCAAAGCGCATTCAAATCTTCGTCATTGACCTGATCTATTTTGTTTAATACCAAAATCTGCGGTAAGTTAGCCAATTCAGGTGAAAAACGCTCAAGCTCATTTAAGATAACACGAGCATTTTCGACTGGGTCACTGCCATCAACTGGTTTAACGTCAACTAAATGTAGCAGACGACGCGTACGCGCAACATGTTTTAAGAAGCGAATACCAAGTCCGGCACCATCTGATGCACCTTCAATAAGACCTGGAATATCTGCCATTACAAATGAGCGATGACGACCAATATCGACCACACCCAAGTTTGGCACTAGCGTAGTGAATGGATAGTCAGCGACCTTTGGTCTAGCAGCAGATACTTGACGGATAAAGGTCGATTTACCAGCATTAGGCAAACCAATCAAACCAACATCAGCCACTACTTTTAGCTCAAACTTAAGAACTTTTAATTCACCTTCAAAACCTGATGTTGCTTTACGCGGCGCTTGGTTGGTTGAGCTTTTAAAATGGGTATTACCTAGACCACCGTCCCCACCTTTGGCAATCAGTAGTGTCTGGCCAATCTCAATCAAATCACCCAATACTTCGTCTGTTTCGGTATCAACTACCGTCGTACCCACTGGTACTGGCAAATAAAGATCATCAGATCCTTTGCCTGAACAGTTTCTACTATGGCCGTTCTCAGCACGCATGGCATCGTGACGACGCGTATAGCGATAGTCAACTAGGGTGTTGGTGTTGTCTTCTGCAATGACGTACACATCTCCGCCCTTGCCGCCATCACCACCATCAGGTCCACCACGTGGGACATACTTCTCTCGGCGAAAACTGGCGATTCCGTTACCACCGTCACCTGCTTTTACCGTTACGACGGCTTCATCAATAAATCGCATCTTACGTTCCTTAATTCACAATCCAGTCTATAAACTGGTTACAACCAACGGTTGTATTTTAGGGTTTTGCTATATTTTATGGCACAACGAACACTGTATAAATGCTACTTTTACTTAGTGCCCATTATGACAATAACACCCGATAATCAATCGGACTATCGGGTGTTTAAGTATGACAGTTAAAATCTTGCCAAGCTATTAAAAGTAGAATCTGCTATAGCATCATTCTTATGACATTATAGCCCTACTATACTTGGTATAACGTTATTGCTCTACTGTAGTTGGTACTCTATGCTGGAATCTGAGCGTAGCTGATTCCGGCCATTTGAGTCGCCAAACGCAATACCTGAGTACTATAGCCTACTTCGTTATCATACCAAACATATACGATAGCTTGGTTGTCAGTCAGAATAGTGGCTTGAGCATCGACTATACCAACATGAGTCGTACCAACAAAGTCAGTTGATACCGCTTCTGTAGAATCGGTATAAGCAATCTGCGACTGCCAAGTGCTGCTGTTAGCCATTTTACGCAAGAATTCATTCAACGCGTCAGCACTTGCTGGTGCTGTTTTTAGATTCACGTTTAAAATTGCTAGGCTGACGTTTGGCGTTGGTACACGAATAGCGTTACCAGTTAGCTTGCCATTTAACTCTGGTAATGCTTTACCAACAGCCTTTGCGGCACCAGTACTAGTGATAACCATGTTCATCACAGCACTACGACCACGGCGGTCTGATTTGTGATAGTTGTCAACTAAGTTTTGATCATTGGTAAATGAGTGAATAGTCTCTACATGACCGTTTTCAATACCGTATTCATCATTTAACACGTTTAGCGTTGGTGTGATGGCGTTGGTCGTACAGCTAGCAGCACTAACGATCGTATCGTCACCAACAGTATCATTATTCACGCCATAAACGACGTTTTTGATATCACCGCCAGCAGGTGCGGTTAATAGTACTTTTTTCACGCCAGTAGATTGTAAGTGCTTACCAAGACCTGCTTCATCTTTCCAGATACCCGTGTTATCGATAACGAGCGCATTGTCGATACCGTAAGCAGTATAGTCGATTTCGCTTGGGTCTTTGGCATAGATAACTTGTACAAAACGACCGTTAACGATCATGCCGTTGTTATCATCATCAATGCTGATGCCGCCTAGGAATCTACCATGGATTGAGTCACGCTCAAGCAATGAGATACGCTTAGCCAAGTCACCAGCAGCGGCTGGACGCACCACGATAGCTTTTAGTTGTAGACCTTTTGCACTTGACGCTTGTGATAGTAGCAGACGAGTCAAGATACGACCGATACGGCCAAAACCGTAAAGTACAACATCCGTCGCGCCGTTTACAGCACTAGCGTTGTTAATAGACTGTAGAGCGGTTTGTACGTCAGTATCGTTGACAATCAATTGCCCAACATCGACACGAGTGGCTTGGATATCAGTGTTTTCTGAAATGACTTTTACCATCGCTAAAGTATCAGTGATATCGATAGCTTTGACGCCATGGTCGCGTAGCGCTACTTTTTGATGCAAAGCAAGTATTTGACCAACTGAGGTAGAGTCTAGCGTTTCGCCAAACAAAGTCACTTGTACGTCTTGCTTGTTATAGAGCTTGTTTAGTAGCCCCATAAGCTCAATCGCTTGTTGCTCTTGAGTGTTGTAGTTGTTCAAGTGGTCTTGATGTAATTGGCGTAAGGTATCAGCGTTGCTCACGAGAAACATCCTTATGGTCAGTAATATATGATCAATAAAATATGAAGAAGTGTAAATTAGATAGGTCGTATATGCTCTAAATGGCGACTCTAATATGATAATCAACCACTATCAATATAGGTTATTAACACTAGAGTATTTGAATCGCATAGATTTTAGCCTAAAACGCCTCATTTTGCCAGTAGTAACCGTTTAGCTAGCGATTACAATGATTTTCATTCTCATATACATATAGTAATAAAAATAAAGGCAGCCTTACATGCTGCCTTGTCGGGGCGTAGTTTAAATAAGCATTACTGTAGAATTTAATTAGTTAAAGCAGCAATTTTAGTTAAGTTTATTATGGCGCTAGACTCACCGTTTGGTTGCTCTGCGACGTCAATGTAAACTCTTTCAAGTCATAACCTTGCTGCTGAGCAATTTGGCGATATTTGGTATAAGTTTCCTGACTCATATTTGGCGAACGTGCCAATAACCATAAGTATTTTTTGTCAGGCGTTCCTACTAGCGCAGTTTTGTAACCTGCATCGCGTGCCAGTACCCAATAATCGGCACGGCCAACTGGAAGCCAGCGTATCCATTTCGGTAAGAACGTCACTTTTAGCTTGCTACCGCTTTCATCTACTGGTTTTGCCAACCCTTCGGCGACAATACCCGAACCGTCCTCGCTCACACATTTGTTAGTAACCGTAATTCCTGAACCATCATCTTTTTGAGCATAGTTGGCAGTAACGTCACCAGCACATTTTCGCTGGAAATACATCGGCAAACGGCCAATCTCATACCAAGTACCCGCATAGGTATTTAAGTCTACGCTATCTACGGTAGTTGGCGTGCTTGCAGATTTATGAATAATATCACTTGGCTCGACTGATAACATATCGGTCGTGGTTTTCTCGCTCATCGCATTATCAGACGTTCCATGATTCGCCACGTCCATTGGTGGTGTGGCTGCATAGGCTGAAAACGCTGCTAACGGTATAATGATCGCTAAAGCAATGCCTGTATGTTTGATAAGTCCATTCATAAATATGCGCTCTGGTATTTCTTTGTAGGGTGAATTATTGTTTTTCGATGCAACACCAATCCGCTCAGCCTCGGTCTTTCTTTCAGAAATACCGTTTAGGTCATCTATTTCATCATCTAACTGCCCTGACATTAGTGGCTCATCTTCATTTGGCTTTTTATTTTGCTTCTCTCGCAATGACTTGTAGCCAGATGACTTATAACTGCTAGCCATGTCATGACTGTCATCATTAGAGCGGTCGCGATCATAACTAGCATCATTGCTAGCTTGGTTTGTCTGTTGGGCACTATCGCCATATTCATTGTCATTGAGCGACTCTTTGGGCTGCTGAAGGTGAGAACCAGCTGCCTGTGAGTCATTCCACGCTGACTCAGGTAACTTATTGGTTTTCATAGGAGTACCATTTTTAAATAGTGATTGTTAAAAACGCTTTGTATACGGCACCTATTTGATCTCGTTTTCTGTAAGCCACTTGCTTCGATATAAATCATTTGTGCAGAATGTAACCGTATAAAAGTTTTTTTATTATTATATTTTGAACATTACTTTTAGTCAGTCATCTATAGAAATAAGATCAACGCATCGTAAATATGCAATATATACTAAAGACAACTGGACTATTAAAACAGTAGCTCAATGTAGGGAAAAGCAACGGTTTGTAAATAACGATGGGTTTATGATGTAGGGCGCACACATCGTTACTTACTGGATAAATAAATTTAAAATTAGTAATCTACGTTTACTGAGTTTATAACTATTCAACTACCGTTAATCGATTTTCATGGTTAAATCTTAGTTTACGACATATGTTTAAATCATATTATTGATGAAATTGTCGAATCCCTGCCACGCCAATACCACCATACATTATTACTTTCTCAGCCATAGTGGGTGATAAACCACCCAAACCGATGATAGGCATATCTGCCAACTCTGCTAGGTCTGCCCACGCCTTCCAGCCAAGTGGTGGTGTATCAGGATGCGTTTGCGTCGCTAATACAGGAGATAAGAACGCGCCTATGATTGGTGGCAAATTGTGGTTTAGACGAGCTTTGGCTAACTGATTGGCAGCCTTGATACTCGCAATGTCGTGACAGCTGACGATAAGCGGGTAATCTTTGGGCAGTGACTGTATGCTAGCTGTAGAACTGCCAATCTCGTCAAATAACTGTATTAGTGTCGAGTGTGTTAAATGCTTGGCAACTACTTGCTGAGTAGTCTTTGTATCACCGGTAGTTGAAAAGTGCTTGTCATCTAAATATTGTTCATTATCGTTAGGTAGAATCACTAAAATATCTGGACGGTCCTTCATCAATTGTTCGGCAACACTCTCTGAGTCAGAGTCCTTCAAACGGATATACACCCACGAATCTGATGCTAATTTTTCTTGGTGATATTTTAGCCACGCACCTTTTGGGTTTGACTGCGCTTCAAAATGTGTCAAAGGATACGTAATCACTATCGTCGATGGGAGTTTCAACCATTCAAGGATTGTCTTATTAGCAGCGGGCAGATGATACTCTCCTGCCAAAAGCTGCGACTTACTTACCCACGTCAATGCCTGCCCTTCTAACCCTTTCTCACAGTATTTGTGCTGCTCATACTGCTCTACTGTTAGCTCAATCTTATAGACCTGCAAGCTGACTTGCTTATCGCCATAATCATGATGTAAGCGACCGAGCTTAACGATCGTATTGTCGTTAAGCAGTATACCCGTCTCTTCAGCCACTTCTCTTATCAACGCCTGCTCTGCGTGCTCATTTGGCTCTATCTTTCCGCCTACAAATTCATATAAGTTACCCTGATGTTGAGCGGCATTTCGAAACCCCAGCAAATACTTATCTTTATGATGAATAACAGCTACTGCGACATTGATGATGCTTGGTTTATTGGTTTTAGTAGTCGTCTCTGACTGTTGATCTGGCTCATTCGACATATTTGTATCCTTTATTTCGACGTTCACTCTGATTATTTTTGATAATTTAATGGTTTTTATAGGCTGAGCGTCTTGTATTAACTTATTACCCAACCTATTAATTTATATAGATAAAATATTAGTTTAAGACAGTTTATGACACTAAGTTTAGATAAGTTTACATAATAACTGCATTTTATTTTATCAATTACCTTGCAAATTCATCAAATCTAAATGATAATTATTATCGTTAGTAAACAATTACGCTATGGTTAGCCAATTTTTAAGCCACTTCTTTCCAAAAGGAATTTACTATGAGCATGGTCATCTCTCGTTATTTAAACTGTCGTGAAAACCGTCTACCTACTTTGCAATCACAACATCTATTTGCATTAACTAAAGAGGTACGTATCGAGCATGGAGGCGAAGAGTATCGACTACGCCTAACTCGTAACAACCGCTTAATTTTAACCAAATAACGTTTCTTTCAACAAAACCTTTCTCCGTATTCTCATAAAAAAACGCCTCATAATGAAGGCGTTTTTTTATGAGTTGCACAATCTAAAAGCTATAGCCGATAGCGTCGTTATCAAACAGAAAGCGGCTTTCCACTAAAAAATAAGTTAGAACTGCCAACTATAGACCACATCCACTGCATTTTCCGCTGCTGAACTTGCTTCTACATAGATACGACGTGTCAACTGATAACGAACAGAAAGACTGTTTTGTGCGTTAAAAACACCCACACCATAGCGGATGTACAGATCAGGTGTCACATAACCTGTGACATTAACATTGGTATCTTCGCTACTGCCTGAAGCATCAACCGTCAGACCCTGCAAGCCAAAAGCCTGTCCAATTTGATTGGTTAGGCTGCGGGTACCACTAAGGCCAAAGCTCAATCCAGCAGCGGCCAAATTATTAGTTACTTGCGATTTAAACCCCTGCTCACTGATTTGCGTCGCGCTCTTGTTATCGATGCGGCCCGTTACCAATGCGTTCATTGCTTGTTGCTGGGTCAGTCCTGCATTATTAAATACAGTAATATTGGGACTTTCAGTTGTCCCTTTGACGCGCAGACCAACTGTTTTACTATTAATCGTTTTGGCCGCTTCAATACTCAAGCTAGGTTTCATCACGTCACCATTGAAACGGACTTGACCATAGTTCAGCTCTAGGCTCTGTCCAAAGGCATTAATATTGGTACGCCGTGAAACCTGTACAACACCTCTAGCACGCATGATACCTGTACCATTCTGAGTAATATTAATTGCACCTGCCAATGGAATGACTGCGCCAAAACCACGGAAATTTATATCATCACCTAAATCAACACCGATATCAGCATTGATTGACCAAGGTTTTGAGATAGCCAGTACTTCCTCGATATTGCCAATCAAACGACGATCTAGTACGACTGCATCTTCAGTTTGAGTGATGATGTCTTCGCTGGCTTCAGGCGGACGAATGGTCGCTGACGGTACACTGACTGCCCCTTTTATATCGACATAACGGTCACCTGGGCGCACGATAATATCGATATCAGGATCAATCTCGGCTACCAGTAGTGGCGGCTGAGTAATGACTAGACCTTCACCGACAATACTCAATTTGGCTTGTAATTTTTGCTGCCAGTCGACTGTACCAGTTAATGCGCCTTCACCTGTACCACTATTAAAAGTGCCATCAATCGTTGCTTGCGTGCCACGAATTTTGGCTTCAGCATTTACTTTAGACAGATTCACTGGCAAATCAAGCATGGCAATACGACCATTAGAGAGTTTTACGTCACCATAGAACTGCGGTTTGGTTAAGGTACCGCCTAAGCCACCAGCCATTGTGGCGTTTCCTCTTAGAACGCGCATACCAGGGAAGAAAGGTTTAAATATCGCAAGATCAAGCTCGTTCAGCACTAGTGCCCCAGAGATTGGTTTAGGGTCCTTATAAGGATCTACAATCACTTCAGCATAACCACGGGCACCGCGTCCAGTATTGATATCAGTACGTAGCTTGATGCCTTCAGGCACAGATACAGCGATGAGCGACACGCGCTTGTACGGCAGAGTCATCGATGTGCTCTCACCGTCTTGAGCTAGGCCGATCTTGCCATTGTCTGAGTATAGGGTGGTATTGATGGTTGGTGGACGACCACGTTGCCATCCAACAATAGCTTTACCATTAATCTTACCATTCCAATCAATATCTTCTGGTAAAAACACTGAGAATAACGACGCATCTAAATTCTGCAACGCTACATCAACTTCACCTTGGTCTGGCGATGCTACTAATTTTTCTCGTAGACACAGTTTTCCTGTTTGATCCGCAGCCTGCCAACAATGAGCGGCAAGCTGTACTTTTAGATCTCGGTTCTCACCATTTTGGTTGTAAGGTAAATTCACAATCAACTGTGCAGGTTGTAATTGATTTAAAGTCGCATATTTGGATTTGATTTGACCTTTTCCAATGACACCTGACCAACTTAGCTTGTCTCGATCAAAACCGCCTTTAACCCTAGCACCAACATCGAGTTGCTTATTGGCTATATTTAGATCGACCACATGAGATTTTTCTGTCCCACTAAAAGATGCTTTGACACTATCAAAGCTTTGCCCAGCAGCATCTAGGCCTTCAGCAGTCACGACTAGTTGGCTTGGGCTATTGGCTAAATTGACGAGCTTTCCGCGTACACTGCCTTGACGTAATATAAAGCCCGGCAGCGCAAGTCGCTCACCGACCAAATCAATATATATAGTAGGCAGTGCTTGACCCACTGGTTGAGACAGCGTGGCACCGCCAGTGACTTTACCAGCCAGTTGGTTTGATAGTTGATCTAAACTGGTGATGTTAATTTTGGTTTGTAGCTGTTTGGCATTACCATTAGCCGTAACATAGTTGTCACCCCAACGTAGCACAAGGTTGTTGGCATTCAGACTATCAATTAAAGCATTTACTTGTTCATATTGTGTTTGGGCATCTTGGGTCTGTAGACGCTTGAAGTAACTTGCTAAATCTTTAGGCAAACGCATCTTCGCCGATAAGCTGCCTTTGGCACTCAGTTGCTGCCCTTTTAGCATACCATTCAGATTGACTTGTTTAATATTGATGCTTTGCTGCGTGTCACTCCAGCGGCCATCTGTATCAATAGTACCAGTGATAAGGCTTGGGGTATCTTTTAAGAAGTAGCCAATGTTAAAACGATTCATGACTGCATTGATATCCCACGCAACACCTTGACGCACATCAACGGTTCCGCTGGCATCAATGCTACCTGCCGCACCTACGTGACTGAAACGATTGATACGTATCAACTGACTGTCACCATTGGCTTGAATGTTCAGCTTGCCTGCTGGCAATTGCTCAGCATCCAATATACCGTTGAAATTTACGGCAAAGCGTTGCAAGCTGCTAGCGGTATTGCTGTTGTTTGGCGCGTTTTGCCATTCACCACTGGTCTTTAGATCGCCTATAATAATCACTGGATTATTGGGTAAAAAATAACCCAAATTGAACTGATCAAAACGACCATCTACATTCCAGCCGATATTTTCACGTAAATCAACAACCCCTTTTGCATCAACTGCGCCAGCTTCACCCTGATAGTTTAGCTTACGAATACTAATCAGTTTTGGCGTACCCGCAGCATTAATAGACAGACGTCCTTGCGGTACATCTGCCGTATCAATCTGACCATCAAAACGCGCATCGAATACCGACAGCTCACCAGCCACGATATCGACACTGGCATCACCAGCACCTGCGATACCGATAGCACGACCTGCTTGGGTCGCATCAAGCTGTGCTTGCATATCCGTATTGTTTAAAGTAATCACGTGACGCTGACCACTTTCGCCATTTTTAGTGATATTCAACAATCGACCACGCGCGCTTATATTGCCTGTTAGACGTTCAATCGGTAAGTCACTACGATACTTTTTAGGGAGTAGACCTTTGGTACTGGCATCAATTTGCCATGTTAGTGGACGCTGATTGCTCGCTAACTGAATCTGTCCTGTACCCGATAAATCTCCTACTATACCGTTGTAGTTAAGGCGACTGATATCTATGACATCGCCAGCCTTACGTATACGTACATCGTAGTTACCCTTGGGAGCAGCATTGAGCTCATTGATAACGGCATTGGCATCGACTGATAGGGTCGAACCACGAACGATAACGTTCGCTTGCCCATTAGGACTATTAATATTGCCAATATTGGGTACGTTACGGCGAATTAGGTTTTTCCAGTTGGCATCAATATACCAAGGCGCAACCTGCTTAGATTTAGCAGAGGTTTTACCTTGAATCATATTGGCATTAATGTGCTCACCATCACGCTGACGTAAATCTGCATCAATCTGCGTATTACCAGTAGCATTCTGCTGCTGATAACGTAGTGAAAGCCTACCATTAAGAGTTTGCGGAGCATAAGCTTTGAAATCAGTGTACTCATCAGGAATAGCACGGCGAATTTCAAAGTTATTACCTGTCGCACGCACCGTGGCCTCAAAACTGTCTTTCCAATCTAGAATACCTTGTAATGCCAAACGTCCAGCTGGTACGTCAGCACTTAGACGATCTATACGTAGCTGACTGTCAGCAATAACGGCGCGGCCTTGGTAATGACCTGATGGGATGTCTTTGGCCGTCAATTCAGTATTAATACGCAGCCGTATTTCAGAAATCACACCAGTAGCAGTAGCAGTACCGCTTTGTAGGCGAATATCTTGACTATCAGCGTAAGGAATAAGAACATCATCCCACTGTAATTTTGCATTAAATGGCGCACCTGAGTCTAACCCTTGTACTACGAAGTCGCCTTTAACATCACTATCATTATAGCGACTGCGTACTTTGCCGACAGTACGTTTGAGCGTTCCCGTCGCAGAGATGTTTAATGGGTCGATATAGGCTTTTTCAAGAGCACTGACTTCCGCAATCGCACTCAAATCTAGTGGATAGTCGCCTTGTAAGTCGATTTCTCCTTGTAAGGCACTGACTTTCACGATATCGGCATACTGCAAGTCACCACGGCCAACTGTCACCGTACTACCTACCCACGTCAGATCACGAGCCGTAATATTTTGAACAACAATAGGATCTTTAGTCACTTGTTTGTAGGTGATTTTCTTAATTTTTGCTTGGCCAAAACGCAAGTTTACTGGCAATTTTAAGGTCTTATAATCAAACGGTTCACCAGTAGGCGGTTTTTTATTGAGAATCTCTATAGTCTGAATGTGTGCTTCACTCAGATGTACTTCTTTTGCAAACACTGCGCGCCAGCCTATTTTGACATAGGCTTTATCTACTAGTACTTCAAGATCCTCAGTCGCTTCGATATCGATATCAGTAACCCAAATACCATCGCGCAGGTTACCGCGCCCGTATTTGAAATCAATACCTGTCTCAACACTGATTTTCTCCAATATAAACTTTGTACCAGCATCAGTCCCTGCTGCATAAAAAAAGAGGGCAAACATGATGGCTAGTACGATAAGTACCAATACCAGAAGTTTGAGCAGAAATGACAACGGATACCAACGCTTAACGGCACGGGCATCACGCTGTGCTGGATCTTCATCTGGTGCATTATCGGGCGGGGTATTTTCTGTCAGCATGACACTCAACTACGTTAAAAAATGAAGACCAGCAATCGGTACGATAAGTAATAAATAGAACATTTAGAGCTACTACATTAAGCGATTATAACGGTGAACCAATAAAGAAGTGTAGTCGTACTGGAATGCTTTCTTCGGTCACGCCAGCAGCCACATCGACACGCACCATCCCTACAGGCGATGCCCAGCGAATACCGACACCGACACCGACTTTCGTCTCAGTGTCAAAATCTTCGTCGTAAGCATTACCGACATCAGTGAAAAATGCGCCACGGAAACCTGGTTTGAATTCATAGTTATACTCAGCGTTACCAACCGCGAGTACTTGCCCACCCGTCAAATAGCCTTTGTCCAGTGGTGACAAGCTCTCGTAGTCATAACCGCGAATACTCTGATCACCGCCTGCAAAGAAACGCAACTTATAAGGTACGTCATAAAAATCATCTGCCCAGATGTAACCTGCATTGGCACTACCTAATACTTGATGCTTCTTGTCTTCGCCAAAGCTATAGATACCACTAACGCCTGCACGAATGATCGCCATATCGGTATCACTGAATGCGCCATCAGTTCCAGCCTCAATTGAGTAGTACTGGCGCATACCTTGCGTTGGGTTGGTAGCGTTGTCAGTATCTGTTTTATTGACACCGTAGCCAAACAATAGCGCGCGCTGTTTCGGACTTGAAGAGGTAAAGCGGATAGGAAGATCATCTAGCTCTGCACCATCAACACCTGTCTCAAGCTCATCTAAGCGGTAACGCACAGAGTAGCTATGATTCCAGCCAGTATCACTACGGATATTACGTGCCAAAGCCGCTTTTAGTGTTCTAGTCGATAGATCGAAGTTACCTTCACCTTGGTCAATCACTTCCTCTTCATAGGTCAGACGCCCATCTAACTTATCATTAAGCGGGTGTTTCCATGGTCGACTGGCATAGACAGCCACGTTCTTGCTGATTCTCGACACTTCTGCCTCTGCACCTGCTTGGTAGCCTTGACGATTAATCAAGTTATAGTCTATTTTTGCGGTTGCGCGAACGCCAGTATCTGTGCCATAGCCAAGACCAACCTGAGCATCACGCGGTTTATCCGCGTATACAAAAACGTATAGCGGTACTTTCTTGCTTTCTGCAACGTCTTGTGGTGTTTTACGTCCATCTAGGGTTGGTGGTACAAAGCTTTCATCAGCGATCAGACTCTCTTCATCAGGGAATATCTTTTGTGCGACATTACTGATTGAATCACTGATTTTACCCAGTAGATTTTCAGCTTCTTGCTCTTTTTCATCAAGCACACGGTCATTCGGCAAGCTACTTAACCGCTCTGCTTTTTGTCTGATAGCTTGCAATTTATCAAGGGTCGCTTCATCGGCCTCAAAATCAATAGCAGCGATATCCGCTTCATTGACCATCTCGCCACTACTAGCACTTAGAGTATTATCACTCTCTGCACCTATATCGCTATTATCATTAACCGTATCTTCTGTGCTATCAGTCACGTTTGAGGCGACTGCGACATCGTTGCTACTGAGACTCGGGATGCCATCATTGTCAACGTTGTTAATATCGTCATCCAATGTAGCGTTGTCATCGATAGCAGCATTATCAAACGCTAAGGTACCAGCTTCACTACTATCATTTGGCGGTAGTATCGACTCAACGTTGACTGTATTAAAGTAACGAGTTGCTGACAAGTCATTACTGAACTTTGTGACTGATGGACCATAAAACGGCTCGCCCGGCGTAAAGCCATAGAGCTGTTGTAATAATGAGAGCTCTACTGGTAGCTTGTCAGGGTCTTGGGTTAACGTATTAGTTTCTCTGTCATACGTAAAAAACACTACATCATCAAATTCGTAGCGATCACCGGTGTTATAAACCAACGAAACATCTGCTTTATTGTCCGGTAAGATGATATCCACGGATTTGTTCAACCAGTACTGGTCAAAATACCCGTAGGTATTGCTTAGAGACTCTAAAGCCACCTTGCTACTCTTATATACGCGATGATTGAAAATATCGCCTTCTTGCGGCGGCAAATCTGTCTCAAGCATTACAAACTCTTCTTGCTCACTGCCCTCACCACGAATATCAATAATACGGCTGTCTACCAGTACAGGCTCGCCCAACTCTTCAATCACAACATTGACTGTATCACGATCAGGCTGGGTCAAACGCAGCTCAACCTCGTAGTAACCAACGGCTTTGGCAGCATTCTGTGCCGTTTCACGCAAACGTGGCAATGCCGCAGTAAAGTCAACGACCGACTGAACGGACGTATCATCAAGCGCCGCTTTAATATTTTTCATCGGCTGAATATCATTGTCAGCCTCGACGAGCTTAGCCTCACCATCGGGAGCGTCTTCAGCTGATACCTGCTCTAGATAAACAGTGGTTTCTACATTTGGTAAAGCCACCACGCCACCATCGTTGAACAAGCGATTGTAGAGACGCGTGACGATATTACCTCTATTTCGCGCTCGTGGCCGTGGTCTATTGGCTTGTTCGATACTTTGGTCGACGGCCTGAGTATCATTTTGATAATCTGGTAGATAGTCATTAGGATTAATAATATCTGTTGTCGTACCTTCTCCATTGGCAGGCTCATTCGTACCGATTATTACCTCACCACTCACCTCAATAGGACGTGACACCACGCCATCTGTGGATGTCTGTTCCTCTATTATTTCATTTCTACCCAACGTATCAAGATTGCTAGGCGCTGGCAAGTTTGCCGCATCTAGTTCTACATCGAGACCGATTGGCGATGTCGTATCATCCAATGTCGCAATTGGCGCATCAAAATCACTGTCGTTGTTGCTGAAATTCATACTATCAATATCTTGGGCGTTCTGCGCATCTATTGCCGCTAGCTCAAGATCGATCTGCTCAGGCGTCATCATCTGATAGCCTTGCTGCTGGATCGCGGTTGCTTGTTGCAACAACTCGTCGTTAGAAGCGATTGACTGATCATTATTTGGATTATATGGAGTGCTTGGATTCTCAGCAAAAGCATCTAGGTCTTGAGAACTATTACTTTGAGACGTTGTGTTTTGTGAACTACTACTCTGAGAAGATAAGTTTTGGGCACTGGTATTTTGCGTTGTCGAGCTTGTAGAGTCTGACTCTGTCAAGTTAGGTTTTTTAATTCCCAAGCTCTGTTCGCTATAGTCGTCCAATACTGACTGATCGATGATACCTTGTTCTACTGCTTTTTTTAGGCGTAACGCATCTAGAGCCATATCTAACTGAGTATCATCATCTGACAGGGTTACTGCATTGATAGATGCCTGATCGCTAGCAGCTTGACTGTCGCTACTTGAGTTACTAACCGTTTGATTACTGTCCACTTGGTCAACAGCAGATGAACTAGTGATAGCGTTATTATCTACACTATTGGTAGTTTCTGCCATCGCCGTAGGTGCCATACCGACCAAACTGGTCGCAAGGGCAGTGCACAGTGCTGAGCGTCTAAAATTTGTACGCGTTTCTACTGAATACGTACCTAAGTTATTACTATCATTTTTGATTGTGATCGTGTCACGCTGCATCATTAGACCCTTGCATGCTCGAGTTGAAGGCTGCTTTATCATCTTTACGTCCTGTCAGCTCACGCGGCACAATCTTATCAACGATAACAATCGTCGATTCTGACCGGTGAATAAACTTATAGCAGTTATCTAGAATTAATGGTTTACTACTTGAATTTTACGACTGGTTATCTATAGTGTCGATTTCCACGCTGTGTGTCTACTGCCTTGTAAACCTGATAGCTTATAGACAGTGTTGATGAATTGCACTTTTGTTTTCACTACTGTCTATAGCCTACAACGCCATCACATAAAATGTATAAATCATAACTTAGTTAAATATCGAATCATAGCATTGACTGCATGTATTTTCAGCGAAGCCTTGCTATTATACGGCTTAATATTGATAAAACCTATGCCGTACCTTGATATAATTTTTGATAAAATTTGTGACTATTATCACACAATACCTGTCATTCAGCGCCCTTCCTTTCTTCATCAGCCGCGATTTATCTGTAGGAATGTCCATGTCCAACCAGTTTCAGTTATTTAAGCGCCGTCGTTTTAGCGCTATGTTTTTTACCCAGTTTTTGGGCGCCTTTAATGACAATGTTTTTAAGCAGGCACTCATACTGATGCTGACTTATACTGCCGCCAGCAAATTGGGAGTAGAGGTCAGCATCCTTAATAACTTGGCCGCCATGTTATTCATCCTGCCCTACTTTTTGTTTTCAGCTTTAGCAGGACAGATTGCTGATAAGTATGAAAAATCAAAGCTCACACAGTTTATCAAACTACTTGAGCTGGTCATTATGACCGTTGCTGCGGTGGGCTTCGTCTTCGAATGGTATGCACTGCTATTTGTCGCATTGTTTTTGATGGGCACACATTCGACATTCTTTGGACCGATTAAATACGCTTATCTGCCGCAAGCAATGAAAGAAGATGAGCTGGTCGGCGCCAACGGCCTTTTTCAGATGGGTACTTCGCTGGCTATTTTAGTCGGTATGATTGTCGCTGGTGTTTTGACTCAGCTATCACAATCACTGTATTGGATTAGCGCCACGGTTTTGGTTGTCGCTGTTTTGGGATACTTAGCTGCACGTTATATTCCTAATATGCCAGCGATGCAGCCTAACCTAAAGATTAACTGGAATATCATTACAACTAGCTTAGCGACTGTACGCTACTTGTACTCTCTGCCTTTTTTATTTTGTATCATTCTTGGTAATAGCTGGTTTTGGTTTTATGGCGCGACTTTTTTGACCCAAGTACCAGAGTTCAGCAAAGTTATTTTGCTTGGTGATGAGTCAGTCGTTATTTTCTTGCTCACATTGTTTTCTGTTGGCGTGTCAATCGGTTCAGTGATGTGTAAAACATTAACCAAAAACAAAGTCAGCTTGCATTTATTGCCTTTCGGTATTGCTGGATTAAGTATCTTTGCTATTGATTTGTATTTTTCGCTTTCAGGTTTAGACATAAATGTGAATAATGACACATTACTTGGCATTAGTGATTTGTTTAATATAAGTGGTAGCTGGCGCGTCTTTGCGGATTTGTTCTTGTTAGGATTCAGTGGTGGCTTGTATATCGTACCGCTATATGCTTCTATGCAAGCCTATGCACCTAAGAGTCACCGAGCACGCATTGTCGGGGCGAATAATATCTTTAACGCGATATTTATGGTTACATCAGCGATTTTTGCCATTGTTATATTAAACACGTTAGGGTTTACGCTACCGCAGCTGTTCCTAGTGACAGGGCTACTAAATATCGTATTTGGCACGTTTTTATATATTAAACTCAACAAACACGTTAAGCATGCCGTTATTCAAACCAACGACGGTATAGTTCCGTAAATACAGTCTAATCATCGTTATGATAGCTATCGCAGTTCGCGACTATCTATGAGTTATTTACGAACTATCTAGACCGCAATATTCGAGCAGATTATTTGGACTGCTCGTTATAGTAAGATGCATAATACCGTTGCTTTTGGACGGTAACACACTTTATTTTATTGACAGTTTTTAACACCATCAGGAGTGAATTATGACCCTGCGTCCTTTATCTAAAATTGACCAGTTGTTACTTGGGGTCGATAAGGCATTACGGGCTGTCGTGCCAAATTCCAATCCAAGTACGCGTCCATTGCCCGTCAGTAGCGATGAGATTCCTGAGCTAACCATCACAGAGGCGCGGCACGTTTCAGGTCTTATGCGTATCAATCATACAGGTGAAGTATGCGCGCAAGGTCTATACCATGGCCAGGCGTTTGCTGCAAAAGATAGTGGTGTCAAACAAGCTATGCAGCAATCAGCCGAAGAAGAGGTCGATCATTTGGTCTGGTGTGAGACTCGTTTAAGTGAGCTTGGTAGCCATGCCAGCGTATTTACACCGCTTTGGTACGGTATGTCCTTTGGACTTGGTGCGGTAGCAGGCGCGATTTCGAATGAGTTTAGTCTAGGGTTTGTAGCGGAGACAGAAGCGCAGGTTAGCGAGCATCTACAGGATCATATCAAGCAGTTACCTGAACATGATCAGCGCTCAAAAGAAATACTAGCCCAGATGGATAAGGAAGAGCTACACCATCGCGAACTTGCACTTGCAAGTGGCGGCGCTGCCCTGTCACCTCCGGTACGTCGAACCATGCGATGGATGGCAAATCGTATGAAAGATACCGCTTATCACTTATAGCTTACCATTTGTAAACACTGTTATTAGCTGCTGCTGTCGCTAATTTTTTAATCATCATTAGCTTCACTAATTTACGTAGGTGTACTTAATTCTAGCGATTAACAATCCTACCATAGATAGCCTGAAGCTTAATTTGCTACGGTATTAAAAATTTGTACGATTTTGCAGTAATGCGCTATTTATATTACCGTCCGATCAATGAATAACAACCAAATAAATTAAATAAGGTAACGATTTTTATGAAAGCGACTCTCCCTAGTAGCCACTCTATTAAGTCACCGAAGTTTGCAACATTGACCGTCATGGCAGCAACTTGTGCCATGCTGTTATCTGCACCTGTGAATGCGGCAGAAACTGATGCCACTGCAACAGCTGTACCTAGTGCAATGGACTCAAGCAAACGTGTGATCCGTCTTGCTCGCCCTAATGCAGCTATCAGCCCTGCTCAATCCAACACTGCACAGACAAGCTTGCCAGCAACCTCTGCTAGTAACGGCCAGCCGACTAATTCGCAAACAACTAACATGCAGCTAGGCAATACTCAGCAAAACAACGCATCTGCCAGTACTGCTCAGCCTCAAACACCGCAAATGATGACCCCTGCCGCTGCACCTGTCATGAACGGCACGACTCGCGTTTATGAGCCTGGTCCAATGACAGCTACTGGTATCGATCTGCGTAGCGGACAGCTTTCTAATATTCCTACACCGCAAGTACAGCTCTCGGACATGAGCTTTGTCAAAACCGTACTGATCCCGCAACAAAAAGGGCTAGGTACTGACAAGCTTGATGTCAGTTTATTAGATGATTTTATCGCTGACGTAACCCCTAATGCGCGCCACTATCCACCAAACTTCCCTAACCGCACGCAGCGTCATTATACGCGTGAGAAAATCAAAGTATTGGCTGATTGGATCGAACCATATGCTAAGTCGCCAAACGCTTCTTATGATGTATTGCTCCGTGCCGCCAAACTAAACGGTATGGGCCGTAACTTAGACTTGGGTTCAGACTATACGGTACGTGGTGGTCAGTATGTCGATCGCGCGATCAAGCTGCAACCTGACAGTGGTGAGGCTAATTTCTTATATGGCATGATGCTATCAGAAGGTGGCGGGTTTAAAGAAGGTCAAAAGTATCTAGATAAAGCGGTATCTCTAGGATATACCGAAGCGGAACAAAGTTTGGCACAGTCAGATTTACTTAGTGACCGCCGTGAGAATGCATTAGAGCGATTACGTCGGCTTGAAGGGCAACATCCTAACAACACTGTCATTCCTCAACAAATCAAACTCGTTGAAGAAGGTAAGTTCTATATTTGGGATATTCCTGCTCCTGATATCAGTGTAAAACCAAGTGCATAGAAACGCTATATTCGTTGAGCCTAGTAATTAAAATTTTAAGGGTTGAGGGTTGAGGGTTAGATTCATAAGACTTTTACTTGATAAGTCTTTAATCGACAATACCTTTAATAGATAAAGGCGCTAACCAATAGAAATAGATAAAGGCGCTAACCAATAGATGCCTTAATAAATAATTTAAGATTAAAATACCAAGCGCTTTTGTTTTAGATTTATAAAACAAAAGCGCTTTTTTTCGGCTATTAGAAATGCATTCATTTTAAAACATGCCTTTATATATCCTCAAATGAATAGTCTAACGCCAAGAGTTGCGCTACACTCATTATCAGCTGCTACTTTCATTACTTATACTCTCATAACTACCATTCATTGGACTGACTTATGACTCTCGCGGGCTTCAGCAAACAGACAGTAATGCATATTAATCAAAAAACCCTGCCCATTACTTCGCTTATGATTTTGGCAGCAGCGGTATTGCTACCAGCATGTAGTACGGTGACGGTAGATAAACAGGCCACTGCCAAGACGATCTCTGCTCAGCGCGGCAATATAGTCACTGACAACGCGCTAAGCAGTGATACAGCATCTGCTTTACTGTCAGCAGGACTGAATGAACAAGCCTGTATGCAGCAATTTAACTTATGTTTGACTCAGCTTTCTGACAGTATGCTCAACCGGCATTATCGCCCTGCTTTGGCTATTTTTGCAGAACTACATTATGCAAAAGCACGTCAATTATCTGATTCAGAGAGTTGCCGTAATTCGCTTGCACGTCCACCGCTTGATCCGTATTACGCCAATGCTCCTTTAAGTGATGAAGATGCCAAAACGCAACAAAAAGAGACTGATCTGTGTTTAACCGATTATCAAGCAAGACTGTTTGATGCCGTCAAATATAGCTACACCTATCTGTTCTATGACAGTTTGACCCATGACTTTGAAGGTGCTGGGCAAAGTAGTAGTGCTCATACGCAAAACCGTATTCCAAATGATAACGATATTCAAACCCAAGATATTTACAACGCTGCTAGTAACGACGTTGTTACTCAAATTTATCAATCAACTGAAAACACTAACAAGTTGATGGGTAATACAACAGTAGAGTATCTGCCGATCACGTCTACCAAGCGTGATAATAGCAATGAGGCAGCAATTTCCAATCGACCACCGCTAAAAGGTAAAGCAATAGATCAAGTTAAAGTCATGAAAGTAACAGTAGATGACTACAACCTTGGTATTTATTTACCCAACGAAAACAACTATCTGCAAAATGCCCATAAACAAACTTCTGCTCTGGCAGATCTAACATCTACTTATCAGCTGCGGCTCTCTGGCCTAAACTCAGTGAGTAAGCGCCCCGGCTTAGGCATCAGCTTAGTGGCATCATTGGATGATCGCTATACCACTACAATCCGTCAGTTATTAGCCGCGTCCTTATCTGGTCGATTGACAAATGAGAAGAAAAACACGGACGATAGTGAGCCAAGCTCACGTATTTACCCTACTGGACATTTGTTATTGACTGGTCTGATTAAGCCGGATGGCGATAGCGTATTAGACGTTCTGAGTAGTCGTAAGCTTGATGTTCATTTGTATAATCCGTACCAAACTGAATCCGTCAACATCCTCAACGATGACTACCCACTGGCAGCCAATTTTTCAGCAGGATACGGATTATGGCTATCAGAAAACCAGTTAGATGGCGTCGGTTATTTAAACTTGATTACTCGCCAGCCAGATGCTCAGCTACCCAAACTCTTCATGCTCGAGCCCTATGACCCTGATAAGCGCGTGTTGATTATGTTGCACGGGCTAGCCTCTAGCCCAGCCACGTGGGTCAACCTAACCAACGATATTCTCAATGATGACAAGCTGCGCGATAATTACCAAGTTTGGCAAATATTCTATCCAACCAACCTGCCTATTTTAGAAAATCGCTACCAGATTCAGCAGTTGATCAACAGTACATATCAGCAAACTGATCCCAACGGGCAAAATCGTGCCAGTCAAAACAGTGTTATTATCAGTCACAGTATGGGTGCCGTCATCGCTCGTATGATGCTATCTGACGAAAATTTAGTCAATGATTTGGATAAGCTCGATGATAAAGATATGCTCTCCAACAGTGAAAAACAGAAAATCCGTAACGCGCTAAGGACTTCTTTTGGCGAAAATGAGTTAAAAGAACGCTTTGAGCTACAAGCATTACCGCAGGTAGACACTGCTGTTTTTCTATCTGCACCTTTCCGTGGTACGGATTATGCAGATCGTTGGTTTACCCGTGCATTACGCCGCATCGTTTACTTACCTGTAGGTCTGGTTAAGACAGTCACAGATAACTTAGCAACGATTGCTACACAAGGTGATTTGGCGCAAAACCCACTAGGCGCGCTGTATTTACAAAACGGGGCTAGCCAATTAAGTGACAAGTCCTCTTTTATAGAGTTAACCAAAAACCTAACTATGAATGAGCGTATTACCTACCATTCCATTATTGCTAATAATGATGCTGATATCACTAAAGGGCTCGCACAAACGCAACCAAACGGTGCCAAAATCGATTTGTCTCAAGCGGTAGAAGACAATTCTGGAAATGAAACGGCGAGCGTGGATGTCAGCGACAATACTGAGACATCAAAACTACCATCAGAGCCACTTGTTGCTGCTGTAACGGTCAATGATGATATCAGTCAAGCACTGACTGAGCGATTATCAGATGGTATCGTTCCCTATAGCAGTGCCCATCTAGATGGGGCTGCATCAGAAACCATCATCAATGGCGGTCATAGTATTCAGACCAACCCGCAGACTATTTTGACATTGCGAAGAATTTTGCATAAGCAGCTTCAAGAATGATGTAGATTTTTGTTATTTCATAATGTTTTTGACGTATGAATCGTAACCTTTAAGTTGAGGTTATAGGTTTCAAATAAGCAGCATTCTCACGCGTACTACTTTGTTTTTAATAATATTAATTTTATTTTTCAATGTTTGATTTATGTTATTTTGATGACTCTTAGGTCTGCAACTAACGGGTTAGGTTGCTTGCGTGTGTATATAGGTAGGCGCATAATATATCTATAGCACACGACAGTAATATATAAATTTATAAGGACATAAATTATTCAATTCAGCTAAACAGTGAATCGCAGACTTAGCCACAATTTATGCCTAATAGTGCTAAGCTCATGACACTGAGCTATTGCCCGTAATGCTTGCCGCTTTGATCTATGGATAGTTACGGACAGTTACTTGAGCGTTGTATGGAAGTCAGCGCTATTCAGCTAACAGATGAGAGTAACCTTTTATGTTCGCTACATTTATGATTGACCAGATGGATGCGCTGATGCTTGCGCGTATCCAATTCGCTTTTGTTATCTCGTTCCATATTGTCTTCCCCGCCTTCTCTATTGGACTTGCCAGCTGGCTTGCGGTACTTGAGTTTCGTTGGTTGAGAACTGGTAAACCTATCTATGCTGAAGTCTACAAGCACTGGGTAAAAATATTTGCTGTTGTCTTTGGTTTAGGCGTGGTATCGGGCGTGGTAATGTCCTACCAGTTCGGTACTAACTGGGCAGTATTCTCTGATAAAGCCGGTAACGTTCTAGGTCCTTTACTCGCCTATGAAGTATTAACAGCGTTCTTCTTAGAAGCGTCCTTCTTGGGTATTATGCTATTTGGTTGGGGCCGCGTGAGCAAACGCATGCATTTTGCTTCAACAGCCATTGTTGCTATCGGTACATTGATTTCCGGTTTTTGGATATTGGCTGCCAACAGCTTTATGCAGACCCCTCAAGGTTTTATGATGGGTGCAGATGGCCTGCTCTATCCAACCAACTGGCTTGAAATTATCTTCAACCCATCGTTCCCTTACCGTTATGCTCATATGATGACCGCCGCATTTTTGACAACTGCTTTTGTTGTTGGTGGTATCGGCGCATATTATATTCAATCTAAAAAACACGTTGAACATCGCGCACACGGCCGTGTAATGCTAGGTATGGCAATGATTATGGCCATCTTTGTTGCGCCTGCGCAGGTATTGATTGGTGATGAGCATGGTTTAAATACACTTGAGCATCAACCTGCTAAAGTTGCTGCGATGGAAGGTATTTGGGAGGATGAGCGCGGTGCCGCATTACGCTTGTTTGCAATCCCCGATCAAGAAAACCAGACCAACAAATATGAAGTCGCTATTCCTTACGTATCTGGGCTAATCCTCACTCACTCATTAGATGGTGAAATTAAAGGCCTCAAAAACTGGGCGCCTGAAGACCAACCACCAGTGATTATCGTGTTTTGGGCGTTCCGTATCATGGTTGGTATTGGTACGCTAATGGTATTAGTCGGCTTATTTAGTCTGTATAAATACTTCAAAAAACAGCAGTTCAATACTGACAGTGTGTGGTTCCACCGAGCGTGGATGATGATGACACCACTTGGTTTTATCGCCTTATTAGCAGGTTGGTTCGTCACTGAAACAGGGCGACAGCCTTGGACGGTTTATGGTGTCATTCGCACTGCTGAAAGTATGTCCCCACTTGCGGCACAACAAGTAGCTACCACGTTGATTGGCTTTATCGTACTGTACATATTTGTCTTTGGTGCAGGCAGTTTTTATATCTTGCGCTTGATTGCTCAAGGGCCTAAGCCTTACACAGATCCCGCAGAAGACAACTTCTACGAACATTCAGTGACCGAAAGTCAAGGTCGCACGTTAAGTGGTGATAGTAACCCTGCTAAAAGTACTGAAGAAGGCTTAGATGAGCCTACAAATGATGTCGATGATGGAGGGTTACGCTAATGTTTAACTTCGGTGATGTATTAGATTTACCTCTCATTTGGGGCGGTTTGATTGCTTTATCTGTCTTTGTCTATGTACTGCTTGATGGCTTTGATCTAGGCTGCGGTATCCTATTCCCATTTGCAGGTTCAGATAAAAACCGTAGCCGTATAATGAACTCAATCGCGCCATTTTGGGACGGTAACGAGACGTGGCTAGTACTAGGTGGTGGTGGACTATTCGCAGCGTTTCCAGTTGCTTATGGCATCATCATGACAGGTCTATATTTGCCAGTAACTGCCATGCTGTTCGGTCTTATCATGCGGGGCGTAGCATTTGAGTTTCGCTTCAAGTCGTCTGCACGTAGGCATGTATGGGACACCTTTTTCTTTGTCGGCTCAGTCATTGCTACTTTCTCTCAAGGTATTATGCTTGGGGCGTTAGTACAAGGATTAGAAGCCAGTAACCGTTTATATACTGGTGGCCCTTTTGATTGGTTCACACCTTTCTCTATAGTGTGTGGATTTGCCATGATTATCGGCTATGCCTTGCTTGGCTCTACTTGGCTCATCATAAAAACAGAGCACACGTTACAAGTATGGGCACGCCAAGTTTCTAAATGGATGCTCATTGCTTTATTGGTTGCGATGGTTGTAGTCACAGCATTTATGTACTTCTCAGACATCGATGCATTAGAAGGATGGTTTGGTTTCCCAGATTTGTTATACCTCGCTCCTATGCCTATCATCGTCATGCTTTTATTCTTTATCATGCGTAAAGACTTAAAAACTGAGCGTGAGTATCGTCCGTTCTTATTAACGGTGGCTCTATTCTTAATGGGTTATATTGGGGTTTGTTTTGCCATATTCCCTTATATCGTACCGTATCAAATGACGATTTATGAAGCGGCTGCGGCTGATACTTCATTATCATTTATGCTAATTGGCGCATGTATCATGTTACCGATTATCTTGAGCTATACAGCATTTGCTTACTATACCTTTAAAGGTAAATCTGATCACAATCCAATGTACTAGTCGCTAATCGCGGCAGGTAACGGATCAGCTAAAAGGGATGGCTATCATCGTTTATAGATGGTAGCCACACTTCATACGCTAATCAGGAGATCTCTATGAAAAAGTTCAGTAAAAAACAATCACAATGGGCATGGTTTTTGGGTCTGTATGTGGCAGGGTTTTTAGTGGTGTTTACCATTGCTCAGCTAATAAAAATGGCCATGGGTGTTTAGTATAATTGCCTAATCATACGTAGTATCTAAAACTGCTATGACAACTATTTCTACATACATAAAAAAGCAGCGTTGAATAATCGACGCTGCTTTTTATTTATCTCGAATTCATCAGCCTGGTTTACCTTGATGCTCGATATCATTCTGTTCGATAAACTCATTGACCTGTACTAAGCGCTCAGATGTCCCCACGTCTATCCAATTGTCTGTCGTCACTTCAGCAGTGATCTGAAACTTTATCATTGCTTGCTTTAGTAATGGTGCTAAAGCCGCAGGCTGCCCTGACACCAGGCTTTCTACCAATTTCGGTGACATTACGCTAATACCAGCAAAGGTATACTTGTCCGCATCGCCGATCGGCTGCTCACTAGCAAGACCGTTATTAATTGCGAAGTCGCCACCATTATTATGCTCTGGGTTATCAATCAATAATAAATGCGCACGCTGATCCGCTCCCAACGTATAGTCTGTTAATTGAGAAAAGTCATAGGTAGTCCAGACGTCAGAATTCACCAGAATAAATGGTTCATCCTTTAGTTTACTTGATTGCAAGGCCCGAAAAATACCGCCCGCTGTCTCAAGTGGTTCATCGTCTTCTACTGACCAGTGCAGCTTTACGCCGTACTGTGAACCGTCGCCTAACGTGTCCATTAACTTATCTGCTAACCATGACGCGTTGACCGTGATATCAGTAATACCCGCTGCTTTTAAGGCTTTAATATGCCAAACAATAAGCGGTTGACCAGCGACTTCAACCAAAGGCTTCGGCGTCTCAAGTGTTAACGGACGTAGGCGTGTGCCCTTACCCGCTGCCAAAATCATGGCTTGTGTAATCGTAGAGGTAGACATCTGCGCTCCTATTTTTATTATTTAAATTAATTTAGCTGAGCGTTATCTACGCTGAGGCAAACTTCTCTTTATAAGCAGGTAGCACTGCCTCTTGTAGCCATTGATGAAAAGGATTGATTGATTGCTTTAGCTCATCACTGCCATGCTCGGCAAGCCAGTTTAATTCAATAATTAAATCGCGCATAACTTTAGGGATATCCGCCAAATAGCGATCTTTGCCATCACGCTCAGACAATCGAATAAAAATCCCTAGTACCTTTAGGTGACGTTGTACGCCTATGACATTCACATCATTTTCAAACTGCACCACGTTATCAGCAGTAGTTAATGATTTTTGTTTTTGTAACTGCCAAAATTCACTAATCCATGTAGATATTTGGCTATCTGGCCAATCGACATAAGCATCACGTACTAACGACACTAAGTCATAAGCATACGATCCAATGACGGCATCTTGGAAATCAATCACCCCCAACTGAGATTTATCTGCTTGATCTTGCATGAGGTTGCGGCTGTGATAATCACGATGGACCACTACTTGTGGCTGTCGTAAAACCTCATTCACTAATGCGGCTTTTAGATTCTCCCAGACTTGCTCATTTAGCGCTACACCAATATAAGATATAAACCATTCACTAAATAAATCCATCTCACGGTCTAATAATGCTGTGTCATAATCTGGCAGCTGGTGTTGCGACCTTGCTGTTTCTACTGGTACCGTTTGTAGCGCGACTAATGTCTGCATTGCTAGCTGATAGTAGTCATTAATTTGGCCTGCAGTTGCATCGACAAGCAAGTGGGCAAATTCTACTGTGCCAAAATCTTGTAATACTAAAAATCCTTTTTCTACATTTTGTGCAGTCAAAGTCGGCACGTTGACAGCGGGTGACATCAGTTTAGCAACATTGATAAACTGCAGCATCGCATCCTGCTCGTCAGCGGAGTCCATGACGATATAATGTTTGTTGGCGCTCTTATCTGTCTCTGACAACTCGATTCGATGATATCGGCGCGCACTAGCGTCGCCAGGTAAGCTGTCTAGACTAAATGTTTGATCTAAAAATACTTGTTGTAACCATTGCTCTAATTGCTGTTGGCGGTTGTTGTTCTCTTCGATCATATCAGTCTCTAAAGGCGTTTTGTCAGTCATATTGGGCATCGCTGGTTAAATATAAATCATAAATAATTAAAGTAGTGATAAGTCAGACAAATACTTGCTAAAATAGCGATATGTGGCAGTGCTATACAGGCTGTCATAGACGTATTGCTATATCATTCAATACCTAATATCGGATAGAATCGCTGTCGCTACTTAAAAATCAGCATGGCTATATTATAAATTTTGGTAAATAGTGTAGCTGATTTGGTTTTTTTTGACTATGATTAGTCGTCATTATATGTAAAACATCCAAATTTTTGAGAATACATTAGTCATATTTTAGTTGCTCGTTCACTACTTTATATCGTTCGGTGATACCGCTACTAAACTCAGTCATGCAATCCAATAAGCTCTGCAATCATAGGTGTGCCCTTGTTATATTCTCCGCTTTACCAAAGCATCCGCTTGATCTTATTTGGTGCCTTAGGCTTATCTAGTCTAACTGTCAGTGCTGCCATTGGTGATGCCAATACGCAAAAAACTGAACCACTCACTACGGACAGTACGGGCAGCTATGTTTCTAATAGTGTAGCGACTGACGCTGATAATATTAGTCGCACCCAAAATATTGACGGCTATCAAGAAACAGATATTCTAAATGATAGCTATCAGGATAATGTTAATTTTGCTAATACGAATAATGCACCTGTATCGAATGATACTGCGTTAGAGAGCAGATTCTCGGAGAACAACGACCTAAACATTACAGGTATTGATGAAACTACTGACTCTGACACCTTTAGCAGTGAAGTTTCTAATTCTGCTAATTTAGATACAGAAACCCGTGATCAAACAAATAGTGCTGAGGCAGATAGCAACGCCTTTGTTCCTAAAGCGATAACAACAGATAATGGCAAACTAGATCTTAATGATGAGAGTATTCAAGCCAGCCTGATGCGCTTAGCAGAGTTTTATGAGCTGACACCAGATACCGACACTTCTACATTAAACAACGTCGAAAAAACTAGCAGTGCTGAAACGAACAATGCTCATAACAACGCCATGCCTGCGGCACAGACGATTCCAAAGGTCGGTAGAGACTTACGTCTGTTGCCAAATGCCGTGAACAGTGCTCAACGCTGCGAAGGCCAGTGGGTACATCCGCAGAGCAATCCCAATTACCAACGTGCTGTGAATGAAACAGGTAATGCAAACGGACAACCAGCACCAAATGTGGCTAGCGTTCCGAACAATCAGGCCCCATTATTTACCGAGTCTGATTACGGTTATTACAACAATGTCAATTATGCTGAGCTATCTGGCAATGTGAAAATAGATCAAGGTACTCAGCATATCGAAGCAGAACAAGTCATGATTGACTTGGACAATGGCGTTGCTGCTGCTCAAGGCAAGGTGATGTTTACAGATAATGCGACTGGACAGCCTATACAACGTACGCGCAATGGGCAGGCCGGCTTTAATGATAGAGCGGCACAAGGTGGCCTCATTGGTGTGGCGGACAGCTTAAATTATAATACTGAAACTGGTCAATCAACGGCCAATAATGTGGCGTTTGCCAGTGTTGGACTGCAAGCACACGGCTATGCCAAACACTTAAACAGACCCAACGATAATGAGTACGAGTTGGATCAGGTTATGTTTAGCACCTGCCCACCTACCAACCGTAAATGGCAGTTTGAAGCCAAAAGTATCGATCTAGATACCGATACGGGGCGCGGCGAAGCGTACAATACAACTTTCCGTGTTGCTGACATACCTGTTTTTTACCTTCCTTACTTTAACTTTCCGATAGACAGCCGTCGTAGTAGCGGGTTTTTATTGCCAAGTGCTACCGTCAGTAGTGAAAATGGCCTTGAAGTTGATATTCCATACTATTTCAACTTGGCACCTAACTATGATGCCACCCTTAATACACATATCTATACTGATCGTAACCCTATGCTATCAGGAGAGTTCCGCTATTTGACTGAAAACTATGGGGAAGGTGTTTTAAACAGTTCATACTTACCAAACGATAAAGAGTATGATAACGAAGATCGTACCAGCTTGTTTTATGACCACACTTGGTCATCAAAAAGCATTCCACGGTTGAGTGCTGATGCCGAATACAACTATGTATCGGATGCCGATTACCTTGATGATTTTGATACGTTGGGCTTATCGGATAATACCTTAAACTTACCACGTCGTGCTCGCGTCAATTATTACAACGATTATGTCGATGGTGAGTTAAAAGTAGAAACTTTTCAGACTCTAGATGCTTTTACTGATAATGGCGAGGCGTTGGAAGATAAAGATAAGCCGTACTCACGATTGCCACAACTCAAATTAAATTATCGACTACCTTGGGCCGAGCACTTCGATATTACTGGTGTTCACGACTCTGCATACTTCAAAAAATCTATCGATGACGGCTCTGAAAATGAGAAGAGTGGCACACGCATTTATAATAAACTAAGCGCTGCCTATCCGATGGAAAATTCTTGGGGTTACATCAAACCCAAACTTAGCTTGCAGCATCTTTATACCTCATATGATGAAGATAGCTTAGCGGATAACCAACTTAGTGAAGAAGATGGCAATCAATCTGTCTTTGTTCCGCAAGCCAGTATTGATGCTGGTCTTAATTTTTACCAAGCAGGTTCACCATTTGGCGCTTTTGACGATACGATGGGCGGCTATCGTTTACTTAGCCCGCGCGTAAAATATACGTACTCGCCGTATGAGAACCAAAATGACATCCCTAACTTTAATACGCGTATTGCCTCTATTAACTATGAGCAGCTATTTTCAGACAGTTGGTTTTTAGGTCATGATCGTTTGCAGGATCTACATTCTATTACGCCTGGCGTCAATTATCGTTACATCGATGCAACGGGTGTGACACGTTTTGATGGTAGCATTGCAGAACAGTTCTATCTAGATGATGGACGTGTAACACTTGACGACGATCAGCCAGTTTTCACTTCGTCTTCTTCAGGTATGGTATGGGATACCAGCACTCAGCCTTACAATAACTTTTGGGTTGATGTCAGCGGTGCCTTAACCAGTAATTATGACTTAAACTATATTACGACTGAACTGCGTTATCAGCCATCAGACAATAGCTTGTTCAATGTGGGTTATGTCAAACGTCAGCGTGATGACAACACCGATCAGTTACCATTGTCGGCGTTTACCGCTTCCGCTGTTTTCCCTATTAATAACAGTTGGCGTATCTTGGCTCAAGGACAATATGATCTTGACAGCGACAGAATGCTTGATTCACTCATCGGCGTTGATTACGAAGATTGCTGTTTCGGCTTTGCTGTTTATGGTCGCCGCTATTACAATGACTTAAACGTGAAAGATAAGCCGACACAAGCCATAATGGCAGAAGTTAGATTAAACGGCCTTGGCAGTGGTAGCAGCCGCTTGACACGATTGCTTGCTGATAAGATTTTGGGCTTTGAACCTGTGCAGACAGCTTGGAAAGACTAACCAATTTTTTGCTAGATTAGCGTTATTTACATAAATATTTATAAGACACGATTTGAACCCCTATTAAGGGAAACGCTGTCGAATATTTTATTATTAAGAGTATTGGATAGAGTTGACCGACTACCATCCGATGCAATGACATTGATGAGGAGCATCATGAGATTTTTTTCTTTACGTCAGACTAGCAGAGCAGTATTGCTATCTATGGCAGGCCTTACGCTTACGTTAAGTGCCAACGCTGCTACTGTCGAACCTGAAGCGGCTCAAGCTTCTGCCTCTGCTACGCAAAACTCAGTTAATCGTTTGACGCCAGCCAATAGCACAGACGGTATTATCGCCTTGGTCAATGAAAGTGCTATCTTGAAAAGCGAACTGGTCAATGCTATCGAGCAAACCCAAGCTCGTGCAAAAGCTGCTGGAGAGCCTGTTGCCAATTCAGCACAGTTGCAGTCTGAGGTGTTAAACGCGCTTATTTTACGTGAGTTGCAGTTGACAATGGCGAAGCGCTCTGGGGTATCTGCTGATGAAGCAGAGATCAATCAACGTCTTGCTCAAATCGCTCAAGCTGAAGGGCTTAATAGCATCTCGGCATTGCAGCAACGCTTAGATGCAGCGCAACCTGGCAGTTATGCCAATCTACGTGCTCAACTGATCGAAGAAGCTTCTATTCAAGCGTTACAACAGCGTCAAATTACTCGCCGAGTACGTATTAGCGAGCAAGATATTGATGCGTTTCTGGCCTCACCTGAAGCTAAGCGCCTGAACCAAAGTGAATATCAAACCATTCACGTACGTGTTCCTTATATAGATGATTATAGTCGTTTGTCGACGGCTCAACGTGAAGAAGCATTAAAAGTTGCGCAAACCTTGCGTACACGTTTGCTTGAGCCAAACGTCAATGTCGCTGAAGCTGTTGCTGCTAGCCAAGGTAGCTATCCAATTCCATTACAAGGTGGAGACATGGGCTTTCATAAGGCCGCTTCTTTACCGACAGAGCTGTCTAGCAAAATTACTAAGCTAGACGTTGGTACCGTAAGCGAGCCATTATTAACTCCTGAAGGTATTGATATCATCAAGCTTGCTGATAAAAAAGCCAGTAATACAATGCTAGTACCACAGTGGCATACTCGCCATATTTTGGTAAAAGTCGATGATCTACAGACTGATGCGCTTGCTGAACAAAAAATCAATGATTTGTACGAGCAACTTCGTGGCGGTGCTGACTTTGCTAGCCTAGCCTCGACGTATTCAGACGATCCAGGTTCTGCTGGACGTGGTGGTGATCTTGATTGGGTTAGCGAAGAAGATATGGTTGGGCCATTTGAAGCCACAATGAAGAATACAGCAGTTGGTGACTACTCAGCACCGTTTAAGACACAATTTGGCTGGCATATCCTAAAAGTTGAAGGGCAGCGTGAACAAGATATTAGCGAGCAATATCGTCGTAATATGGCGCGTCAAGCACTGTATCAACGCCTAGCCCCGCAAGCTCAAGAAGACTGGCTACAAGAGCTACGTGCTGGCGCTTACATTCAGATACTTGGCTAATGTATTGCAATAAGCTAATGGCACTAAGTTAGCAAAAGTATTGAATCTATTTAAATAAAATAAGGGTATATGCCATTGCATATACCCTTATTTTATTTGCGCAGTTAAATATTTAACTGCGCGCTTTGAAAACACCTCAAAGATAAATATTCTGAACTTTGCCAAACCATAACCTATACACAAAGAAAAACCCCGAACCTAGGGCGATTGGTTCAGGGTTTCAATACTTCATGTTGTTGTTATTATCTCTCTTCCATGCTGACTCATCCTAAGTCATTTAACAGTATTATTTAAGACAGCGGGCTGACCTGTGCTTTTATTCATACTGTTTCAACACCACATCCATGCATATCCTTGTGTTGATGACTGTATTATAGGCCAATGAATTTGGTGCCGATAGAAGCTAAAGACTCTATTTTGCGTAAGCATATGCTTACGTCATCTCTATATATGACAGCTGATAAATAGCCTCTTTTATCAACCAAAACTGCGTTGCTCTTTTTTATGTTCTTCTGAAACTTTTTCGCCTTCTTTTTTTCCTTCTTCGATTTTATCATCAGTCTCTTGGATATCTTCTATTTGTGCAGTAGGCGTATTGCCCTCTTGCTTGCTTGTCTCTTCTGGCTCATATTGCAAAGTAGTCATCACAGGAAAATGATCAGACCCTATAGATGGCATACGCTGAATATCAACTACCGTAAAGCAAGCGCTATGAAAAATATGATCTAAAGCCCAGCGTAAGAATGGATATTTAACATGGAAAGTGTTAATAAAATGTCGACCAATGCGAGGATCTAACAGTCCAGAGATACGCTGGAAACGACGAGTGGTTTTTGACCATGCCACATCATTAAGGTCACCTGCCAATATCGCGGTTTGGTTGTTTTCTTTTATATGTTTACCTACCATGAGTAGCTCAGCATCGCGCGTGGTAGATTTATCCGCTTCAGTTGGGCTAGGCGGCATAGGGTGCAAACAATATAGCCAAACGACACGGCCCCCTTGCAAGCACAGCTGCGTATGAATAGAAGGTATGTCATCTATCATCAGATATTTAATTTCAGGATCGATAAGCTCAAGCTT
Organism: Psychrobacter sp. AOP7-A1-24; assembly: GCF_052376235.1. Classification (NCBI taxonomy): domain Bacteria; kingdom Pseudomonadati; phylum Pseudomonadota; class Gammaproteobacteria; order Moraxellales; family Moraxellaceae; genus Psychrobacter; species Psychrobacter sp. AOP7-A1-24. The sequence goes on from NZ_JBQSVM010000008.1 coordinate 52,914, forward strand.
AGAATACAAATGCATGCCATACAAATTATCCAGTGGTACTTTCACTGTATAAGGATAATCAGGCTCAATCTGGTGTAAGGCTTGCTCCCATTTTTTGTCACTCTCAAGGGTAATTAAAATATCCGGCTGCTTTTGCTTAACCAAATCAACCAGTTTTTGCGTTTCATCGTTGGGCGTCAATACATTTGATACCATCAGTTTTAGTTGATGCGCTTGTCCTTCGGGCTTGTCCTTTGCCTTTTGGACTTCTTTTTTCCACAGTTTGGTATAAGGCAGTACCATTCTCAGTTGAAATGTTAATGTACCGCTTAACACAACAAACAATACCCACTGCCATAGCTCCCACTCTGAGAAAAACATCATCATACCGACCCAAGCGATAACCCCAAGCACCATTATTTGAATGCGTGGAAACTCAACGCCACGTACCCACCAGTTATCCAGCGGCAACCAGCCCCACATTGTGACAAATGCGATGAATCCTGCTAGACCTTGTAGGGCATAATATAATAGTGATAGATCCATAAGTAGATACTAACCGTTGATTGGAGTGTTGATGATATATATTGGTTAAACTTTTATTTTATAAAAAATAGCGTGGTGGCAATTCAATCAATGTTAAAAAAGCAATGCTTGAGACTTACTTTATCATTTCGAAAGATTCTCGCCTACTGATGAGTCTCAAATATGCGACAACTATCATAAAACGTTACAATATCAGCTCACTCGGTATAATGAACGCTTTGTTGAATATTATGTTTTTGAGGTCGCTAGATAGCCAAGTACTTCTTCAGTAGTAATAACTTAAAGTTATAGTCAACATAGTAAATAGTGTATCGAAAACGACCAAATAATGGCCGAAACGCCTTGCTTTTTCGCGCTATTCACGGCATTGTTATCGGTTGACGATGCAACAAATAATTGTAAATAGGATTGAACTTCATGAGTGATTTAACAGTAGGTTTGGTAGGCTGGCGCGGTATGGTAGGATCAGTACTGATACAACGTATGCAGGAAGAGAACGACTTCAATGGCATCACGCCTGTGTTTTTCTCTACCAGTAATGCTGGTGGTGATGCACCAAAGTTTGATGGTATTGAAACCAGCCAACTAAAAGACGCTCATGATATTGAAGCACTTGCTGCTTGTGATGTCGTTATTACTTGTCAAGGTGGTGACTACACGTCAAAAGTTCATCAACCATTACGTGATAGTGGTTGGAACGGCTATTGGATTGATGCAGCAAGTACATTACGTATGGAAAATGACAGTATCATCATTCTAGATCCAGTCAATCGTGCTGTCATTGATAGCGCTCTAGCCAATGGCAAAAAAGACTTTATCGGTGGTAACTGCACAGTGTCGTTGATGCTGATGGCTATCGGTGAGCTGTTTAACAAGGGCTGGGTTGAATGGGTCAGCGCGATGACTTATCAAGCCGCTAGTGGTTCTGGTGCAAACAATATGCGTGAACTCATCAATGGCATGGGTGTATTACATGATGCTGTCCAAGACGAGTTGGCCAACCCTGCTAGTGCTATTCTTGAGATTGATAAAAAAATCGCTCAGACTCAACGCTCAATAGATTTCCCTAAGCAATACTTCGGTGTACCACTTGCAGGTAGCTTGATTCCTTATATCGATGCGCAGCTAGAGAACAAGCAGTCAAAAGAAGAATGGAAAGGCGGCGTTGAGACTAATAAAATTCTAGGTAACGACGAAGCCAGTACAATTCCTATTGATGGTATGTGTGTACGTGTCGGTGCTATGCGCTGTCATGCACAAGGCCTAACGATCAAACTCAAAAAAGACATTCCACTAGAAGAGATCGAAGCTGCTCTCAAAAACAGTGGTAATGAGTGGTTAGACTTAGTCGAAGATGACAAAGAATCCACTATGGATCGTCTAACTCCAGTAGCCGTCACCGGCACCCTAACCGTTGCCCTTGGCCGCTTGCGTAAGCTTAATATGGGCCCTGAGTATCTAGGCGCATTTACTGTTGGCGATCAGTTATTGTGGGGTGCTGCTGAGCCATTACGCCGTATGCTTAACATCATCCGTGAGCAAAACGTCTAACGCAGACATCCTAAATTAAGCACAAAAAAGACAGCAATTGCTGTCTTTTTTTATGGATTGCTTACTACTCGGGTTGATACGCAATCATCACCTCATTGCGACGTAAAAATGGTAGCGTCCAAGGTGGATTATAACGCGCTAATTCAGGTTGTCCTGTCACATTTAGTTTTTGACTTTCCATCCAAGATTGTAATTCTGCCGTTTTAGTTGCGACTTTTTTACTACCTGCCAACCCTGAAAATTTAATCACACCGTACGTCTGTGCGGGTACTTCTATAATCTCAACGTTTAGATTGTTTGGCTTAGGCAATGTTTGCATCGTATATTGACTAGGCATCGTAAATTGTACGCGCCACTTACCATCTTCCTGTTGCATACTGACTGGTGCTGTCATCGCAATTTTCTGTGACTCACTGCTGTCTGTGCTATCAGCTTGCATCGTGACAGGTGCAGTCATACTAATCTTACTACTACTTCCACTTGGTGCTGTGTTGTTACCAAAAATATAGTCCGCTAACACTTTAAACCCTTCACGACTTGCTGAGTCCTGGTCACCACTCACCCATGTTTGCGCTACTAGTTGCTCATCATAGCGACGCAACTCAAAGTCATCTGTTTGTGCCAATAACGTGTACTCTGGCTCTTCTGTCTCAGCAGCTACCACCCCTTTCGATATTAACAATAATCCACCTGCCAATAATAAATACCCTGTTTTTTTCATATTGTGTCTCCAGCGTCTAAAAGCGTAGTTTGGCAATAACTATTACCTCACTTGTATAATTTCTACTGTATCAATACAGCGTCAGCCCTGTCTGTGTCTTTTAACGTACTCTCTGTGTTTTTTGGTTATAACAAGGCGACATTAAATAAAGTTACCGAAACATATACTGACCATATATCGTTAGCGCTGAATATCCATGTCCAAAAAAATCGCTAACAATGCTATAATTAGCGCCATTTTCATAGCTTAAATAGCGGTTATCATATGCAATTTGTCTTACATAAAACGGCCAGCGGTGCAACGCGTGCACGCCGTGGTACAGTTCATCTCAATCATGGCGACGTACAAACGCCTGCTTTTATGCCTGTTGGTACTTATGGCACGGTCAAAGGCATGCTGCCACGTGATATCGAAGCCATTGGTGCTGATATTGTTTTGGGCAATACCTTTCATCTATGGTTACGTCCGGGTACCGAAGTCATTGATAAGTTTGGTGGCTTACATAAATTCATGCATTGGGACAAACCTATCTTGACTGATTCAGGTGGTTTCCAAGTCTTTAGCCTTGGCGCGATGCGTAAAATCACCGAAGAAGGCGTGAATTTTAAATCCCCTATCGATGGCGCAAAGATATTTCTCTCACCAGAAAAATCCATGCAGATTCAGTATAGCCTGAATTCAGACATCGTCATGCAGTTCGATGAGTGTACCCCTTATCCAGCAACTCATGATGAAGCCAAAAAATCTTTGGAGCTATCACTACGTTGGGGACAGCGCTGTGTTGATGAGCACAACAGACTGGGCAGCACCAACGCCCTATTTGGTATTGTACAAGGCAGTATGTATCCTGATTTGCGTCAGCAGTCGCTTGAAGGCCTGTTAGAGATTGGCTTTGATGGTTATGCTATTGGCGGTCTTTCAGTTGGTGAACCCAAAGAAGAGATGATAGATGTCTTAGACTACCTGCCTGATGATATGCCAGCAGACAAGCCGCGCTATCTTATGGGTGTTGGTAAGCCTGAGGATTTAGTTGAAGGCGTACGCCGCGGCGTCGATATGTTCGACTGTGTGATGCCAACGCGTAACGCCCGTAACGGCCATTACTTTGTGACAGGCGATACAGACAACGCTGGAGTGGTACGCATTCGTAATAGCCAATATCGCAACGATGAAGGCCCATTAGATCCTGAATGCGACTGCTATACTTGCCAAAACTTTAGCCGTGCTTACTTATATCACCTTAATAAGTGCAAAGAGATGCTGGGCGCTCAACTAGCCACTATTCACAATTTGCGCTACTACCAACGTTTGATGCAGGGTATTAGAGACGCTATCGAGCAAGATAAATTTGATGAATTTGTCAGCGAATTTTATACCAAACGCGGTCAAACGGTTCCTGAATTAAACTTGCGTTAATCCTGTTTAGCATTCACTACTTGTTATCTAAATCTGTTGAAATAAAAAAGGGCTTAAGAATAATCTTAAGCCCTTTTTTTCGTGCTGCTTTTATAACCCAATGATTCAGATAGAATCGACAATGATAACTACTATCCCATCAATGAAGTTACGAATACTACTACAACAGCGATTGGCGCGATGAACTTCGCAACAATTTGCCACAGCTGCCATGCACCGTTAGACAGCCCAAGCTCTTGTTGGATATTACGTTGATTCATTTTCCAGCCAGCGAATAAGATAGCGGCAAGACCTGTTAGAGGCAATAGGAATTTACTGGTAAGTTTATCCAATGCATCAAAGATGCCATTACCCATAATAGTAAAGTCAGACCATAGGTTAAATGATAACAATGCGGCAATACCTAATAACCAAATTACGGTACTGGCAGCGATAGTCGATACAGTACGACTCATTGAGGTACGCTCTTCCAATAGCTCAACAGTCGGCTCAAGTAACGAGATAGATGAAGTGATAGCGGCAAAGGTAATAAGCAAGAAGAATAGTGCACCGATGATGGTACCTGCACTCATGCTACCGAAAGCAATTGGTAAGCTCACAAAGATAAGACCAGGACCTGCTGCAGGATCTAAACCATTGCTAAAGATAATCGGGAAAATCGCTAGACCAGCGGCTAAAGCAATAACGGTATCTAAAATAACAACGGTACGGGCTGTTTTTAGTAGGTTCACTTCACGACCTAGATAAGAACCATAAGCAACCATGATACCCATACCAATTGATAGCGTGAAGAATGCGTGACCTAATGCGGCCAGCATAACATCAGCAGTCAACTTGCTAAGATCTGGCGTGAATAAGTAAGCGACTGCTTCACCAAACCCGCCATTCATCACATTATAACCAACGATAACGAAAAGAATTACCCCTAGTAATGGCATCAAAATTTTAGCGGTTTTTTCAATACCACTCGTCACACCAATACCAACGATAACAGCCGTTATAATCATGAAAGCTGTGTGCCAGATTGTCAACGTACCAGCTGAGGCTAGCATAGTATCAAAAGTTGCAGCGACAGAGTCACTATCTTGACCTACAAAGCTGCCCGACGAAATTTTTGTAATGTAGTTAAGAGCCCAGCCACCGATGACACTATAAAACGATAGAATTAAGAAACCACCTAAAACACCAGTAGCACCAACAATACCCCAGCTACGAGATTTACCTTCATCGGCTGCTACGTCTGCAAACGTATTGACTGGGTTTTTTTGACCGCGGCGACCAATTAGCCATTCAGCAACCAATATCGGAAAACCGACCAGTGCAATACAAAACAAATAAGCAATAACGAAAGCTGAGCCACCGCTTTCACCAACCATGTATGGAAATTTCCATATGTTTCCTAAACCAACTGCTGAGCCTACTGCTGCCAACACGAAGCCAAAGCTTGAGCTCCATTGTGCATGTTCTTGTTTATTGATAGCCATTTTTTCCGTCCTCGTGCTTCAATTAACATTGCTGATAATCTTCCTTGATAAACATAAATAGTCGGTCTTACTATCGGACTATTTAGTAAACGCGTCGATACAAAGCGTCCAGCAACATTAAGAAAGAATTGTTTACAATATCATAAACGCTCAGTTTCTGCTAAGCGACCAAAAAAGTCAAGTATTCATAAATATAAAAAGCCATAACAAATAGTTATGGCTTTTGTATGATTCATCTTTAGTATATAAGAATTTGGTTTATTAAAAGTATAAGACTCATCATCAATCGAGAAATATTTTTTAGCGTACCACACCGCGGCTGCTATTTTGTAGTGAGTCAATAAGCAGCTGAATCTTTGGTTCTTGAGGTAGTAGCTCATTATTTAATGCTTCAAGTGCTTGTACTGTCGTCAAACCTGACCTAAAAATCACGCGGTACGCTTGACGCAATGCGTTGATAGTCTTTTTGGACCAACCTTTACGGCGCATTCCTTCAACATTCATACCATGAGTTTTAGCTGGATTACCAGACACCATCGTAAAAGCAGCCACATCTTTTAGAATTAAACTAGCACCGCCAATTAAACTATAGTCATCTACTGTACAAAACTGGTGAATACCTGAGTTGCCTCCGATGATGATATGATCGCCAATAGTCACATGCCCTGCCACACCCACATTGTTTGCCAATACGTTATGATCACCGATCACACAATCATGTGCGACATGCGTGTTTACCATCAACAAATTGTGGCTACCGATTTTGGTTAGCTCGCCATCCTGTGCTGTACCACGATGCAAACTACAGGCTTCGCGAATCGTATTGTGATCACCGATTTCAAGCCAAGTACGCTCACCTGCATACTTTAAATCTTGAGGGTCTTCACCAATACTTGCAAACTGATAAAACTCATTGTGCTGTCCAATACGAGTCAGCTTCGTCACAACGACATGTCTATGCAAGACCGTATGTGCACCAATTGATACTTCATCACCAACGATACAGTAAGGCCCAATTATGGCAGTCTCGTCAATCTGCGCGGACGGTGAGATGAGTGCTGTAGGATGAATCTGACTCATAATATGGGCCCTTGTATCATTTGATGCGAGTAAATAATAAAAAAGTATCGCTATTTCAGTCTTACTAACGAAGCTAATACCATTTGCGTTGTCGAATCTACATATAGCTGATCATACAATTATAACGAGCGATTTAGATATTGCCCTTTATATGTTATGACTTATCACCAACTTAAACATCCTTTGTTTTAATAGGTTCTTATTGCTCTTGACGTGCAATCATAATTTGGGCACTGGCAGCCAGTTCATCTTCGACGTGGACAGTACAATCAAACTTATAAATACCATGTTTTTGCATCACGGTTTTCGCACGAATGATAAGTTGATCACCAGGAATCACACGACGTTTAAAGCGGACTTTATCCACACCTGCAAACAGATAGAGGTAACCGTCTTCTGCAGTCAGTCCTGCACTAATAAAGCCAAGCACTCCTGACACCTGAGCCATAGACTCTACCATTAATACACCTGGCATAATCGGCTCATCAGGAAAATGACCGTTAAAAAACTCTTCATTGATAGTCACATTCTTGATACCAGTAATACACTCACCTGGCGTACAAGCGACGATACGATCTACCAGCATAAAAGGATAACGATGTGGTAAATAATGCTTAATCGTATGATACGTCAATGGTAATGTAAGACCTTGCTCAGCCAAGCTTTTAACGTCTTCATCAGTTGGGATATCTATATTGTTACTGCTCATAATGACGCTTCCTTGCTGTGTTTTGAATATCTATTATTTGTTTGTGTTTGCATTAGTTGCTGCCTAGCTGACGAAAACGTACCGCAGCACGTCGCCAATTAGCAGTCGGCATCGCAGCAGTACCAGATGAATACGAACCGGCGGTTTTAATGGATTTGGTTACCATAGTCATCCCAGACAAAACAACATCGTCTGTAATCTCAATATGCCCTGTTATACCGACAGCGCCGCCTATTATACAGCGCTTACCTATCGTAGTACTACCCGCAATGCCCGTTTGCGCAGCAATAGCAGTACCGTCACCGATACGGACGTTGTGAGCAACTTGTACCAAATTATCAATAATAACATGATTGCCAATAACGGTATCATCGATAGCGCCACGATCGATACACGTCTGGCTACCAACTCGCACATAATCGCCAATAATGACACGGCCCAACTGAGCTATGCGCTCCCAACCTGTGATACTAGGATCTTTAGTAGGAGCAAAACCAAACCCTTCAGATCCAATACTTACCCCTGCATGCAACCTAACGTGATTACCGATAACACACTCAGGACCGACAACGACTTGTGACTTAATCACACAATCAGTGCCGATACGAGTATTGGCTTCAACCACGACGTGAGCATCGAGTGAGCTGCGCGCTCCTATTTGCACATGGTCACCAATCACACAAAAAGGGCCGATGTTGACTTGCTCGCCAATAACAGCACTCTCTGAAATCATAGCACTAGGATGAATCCCATTGGATAAAGAATGACGTGCAAACAGCTGACTAGCACTGGCGTAGGCTAAATATGGATTTGAGACAACTAGTGCCATTGCTGAGGTAGGCACTTGGTCACGATATGCTTCCGTCACCAATACTGCGCCTGCATCGCTGCTAGCCAAGCTAGAGATATAATGAGGATCTGCCAAAAAGCTTAGCTGCTGTTGACTGGCCGTCGTCAAACTACCGACGCTACTGAATGGTTGACACAATTGATCAGTATCAACCTCAGCCTTATTAATAATAGGCTGACGCTGCTCGATTCGAGTAATGAGTTGCTCAATTGTTATCATAATGACTAATAATAAAATATGGTTATAAATGAAACGGTCGCCAAAATAACAATGCGTTTTGACGACCTACTAAGCTCTAATGATATTTCTATCTATTTGAGACAATCTTTAAAATTATTCAAATAGATGAGAATAATGTCACTAATTTAGAATGTATTACCAATCTGGAACTGGACTTTTTCAGTCTCATCGCCTTCTTTGTCACCAAATGGTACCGCGTAGCTAAGTGAAATTGGACCAATTGGCGTATACCAAGTGATACCAGCACCAGCACTGTAACGGAAGTCATTATCTTGGGTCAATAACGGAACATCTGAATCATTAAAAGTGCGATCTTCTTTATCAGACGTGTCAAAGACCTGACCGCCTTCAGCAAACAATACTGGGCGTACCTGATCTGCCCAATCACCTTTAAACGGCATTGGCAAAATCAATTCAGCACCAAACGTTGCTAGCGCATTACCACCAACCTCTTCCCCAGTAAAGGTTTGGTTATCTGGATCATTGACCGCATCAAGATAAACTTGTGACTTAGGTCCTAGAGTAGATGATTCATAGCCACGTACTGAGCCATAACCACCAGCATAGAAGTTTTCATAAAACGGCAAATCGTTACCATAACCAAGCTTAGTATAACCACGCGCGATTACGTCTTTATAAACAGGATAGTATACATTGCCGGTATAGGTTAGCTTTTGGTAGTTGGCATCACCAAGACCGATAGTTGCATCAACCGCATGGCTCATCCCTTTGGTAGGGAATACTGGGCGGTCTAAAGTACTATAGTCCCAACCAAACAATAGATTGTAAGTCTGATAGTCATTCTTGAAGCTAGCAACGCCATCCGTATCGACCTCAGGTGTTTTTGTACCACCATCGTCTAGAATCTCCTGAGCATTAGATATCCCTAGATAGCGACCACCACGAACCTTTGTATTGTCCACATTCAGACCGGCACTAAGACGTTTGGTTTCATCAATAGGATAACTATAGTTCAGTGTGGCACCATATGAATCAGTCACATAGTTACTAACATTATCATCATCATATTTGGTTTTGCGATAGTAACCACTAATACCTTGAGAGACACCGTTTTCTGTGAAATATGGATCGGTATAACCTAGGCTATAAGAATCATAAGTTTCTGAGCGAGAAAGTGCAGCCTTGACGCGGTTACCTGTACCCATAAAGTTATTTTGAGTCAGATCCAACTGGAAAGTCACACCGCCACTCTGTGAGTAACCGGCGGCAATCGTTGAGCTACCAGAAGGTTGCTCTTCAACCACATAATTTACATCGACTTGATCTGGCTGGTTAGGTACTGGTTTAACATCGACAGTGACATTTTTGAAGAATCCAGTACGCATCAAACGCGTGCGTGACAGCTGAATTTTTTCATTAGAAGATAGCGTACCTTCTAACTGACGCATTTCACGACGCAATACTTCGTCTTGCGTTTTAATATTACCGGTAAAATTGATACGGCGAACGTAGATAGGACGTGCAGGGTCAATATAGTAATCGACATCAACCATTTTAGTATCGTCATTGATACGTGGAACTGGTCTAATTTGAGCTAAATAATAGCCTTCATTGCCATAGCGTCTCTCAAGAGAAGCAGTGGTAGCGTCTAGTTTTGCTTGTGAATATTTCTCATTAGATTCAAAGGTAACCAGTTCTCTTAGCTCACTATTTTCAAAGGTAGGCTTACCTAAAAAGTTCACTTCGCCAAACTGATATTGCTCGCCTTCGCTTAGACTGACTTCAATAAATACACTACTTTTGTCTTCGCTGATGTTTAATACGGCATTATCAACTGAAAAACGCACATAACCGTCGTTTTGATATAGCGATTTTAAGCTCTCTAGACTGGCAGCCAGTTTTTCTTGAGCATACCGATCAGACTTAGATAGCAGTTGCGTCCATGAAGACTCTTTTACCGCGAAGACGTCTTTAATCTCTTCATCACTAAAGTGCTGATTGCCAATAATATTGATATCAACAACTTTAGCAGGCTTGCCTTCTATAAACTTCACGTCAAGTTTTACGCGGTTACCGTCTAGGACTGTTTGTTCTACTTCGATATTACTATTGTAATAACCTTGGCTAACATATTGCTGTTGTAGCTCATTGGCCACGCCTTGCAAAGTAGACTGCTTAAGCACGTCACCAGCTGATAGTCCAGCGTTGCTAAGACCTTGTTCAAGCCCTTCTTTTGGAATGAGCTTGTTACCTTCAAAGGTTACTTCAGCGATTGTTGGACGTTCAATGACGTCAAATCTTAGCTGGCCACCTTCGACACGGCTTTGAATATCAGCAAAGTTCTCAGTTGCATATAGCGCCTTGATACTGGCAGCTAAGCTACTATCATTCACTGTATCGCCTACCGTAACAGGTAAGACCGGATAGAGGCTATCAGGGGTTAGGCGTTGTAGACCATTAAAGCCGATGTCAGTTACTACAAATTCTGCAGCCTGTACTGGCATACTCATCATCGCTACAACTAACGGCAACCCAGCCGCGCTCATAATTAAAGGCGTACGCATAAACACTATCCGTCAATAAAAAAATTGCTTAAATTAAGTTAAAAGGCACGTATTGTCTAACCCATTCACATAGGGCTATAACTCCATGCAAGGGTAACTCAGAACACTTTATATAAATTGCATCACAAAATAAACTAAAAATTACGATTAGTACAGAGGCTGCGACACAGAGTAGCATGCCTATCATAACAATAATCAGCCTGTAATAGGCGTAAAACCTCTAGTATATCGTGCTTTATCAGCTATGTTTCTCATTAGCTGATCAAAATAGGCGACTAATATCATTACCAATTGCTAACACCATGAAACCTGCCAGCAAGAGTAAACCAATATTTAGACCGACCACTTGCACACCTTCAGATAATGGCTTACCACGTATTAGCTCAATAACATGATAGACAATATGACCACCATCTAATACTGGAATCGGCAAGAGATTCAAAACGGCAAGGCTCAAACTAATCAGCGCCGCTGTCGATAATACCATCTGCCAACTGATATCAAAGCTTTGCTTAGCGACTTTGGCAATGGTGATTGGTCCTGATAGATTGTCTAAGCCAATCATACCTGACAGCATTTTTCCCATCGAACTTACGGTCATTACCGCTAGCTGCTCAGTTTTTTCGAACGACTTAACTAACGACTCACTAGGGCCGTAAACCACGGTGGTCTTATAATCATCAGGGATAACAATCTCGGTCTGATCCACCATCGCACCGATCTGTCCGTAATCATTGCCCAAGTTGTCTTTTTTGCCTTGAGGCATAATCTGCAACTGTACAGGCTTTTCATCACGCAACACCGTGAAGTTCAATAGCGTCTCAGGATTATCACGGATGATACGTGTGGCACTAATCCAATCTTCAATTGCCTTATCATCAATAGCAGTAATACGATCACCAACCTTTAACCCTTGGCGGCTAGCTGCGCCATCAGGAGCCAAGCCACCTACAATCGGAGCAATCTGCGGCTGCCACGGCAACATACCAAAACTGGTCAATGCATCTTGGCCTTGAGCTTCGCCTTGCATAAACTGCGTGACGGGTGCTTGATAGGTTTTAGTCGACTGTTCGGTTTGGGCATCTGACTGCAAGGTAATACTAACCTTATCCGTCTCACCCATACGTCCTGCAAGACGGTAGTTAATACCTTCCCATGTCTGCACGTCGTGTCCATCAATCGCAACAATCTTATCACCGACTGGTAATTGTGCCATTGCAGCAGGCGTGTCTGGTAGTACTTGTCCAATCTTAGTCGCCAACTGCTCAGATGGGGTCATAAACAATACCCAAAATAGCGCGATAGCGATGACAAAATTCATGATGGGACCAGCTGCAACGATAGCAATTTTCTTCAGTGGATGTTGCCGATTAAACGCAAGATGTTGCTCATCTTTTGCAACATTACCTTCACGCTCATCTAGCATTTTTACATAGCCGCCGAGTGGCAATGCTGAGATACGATAATCAATGCCACTCTTTTTGCTGGTCCAACCAAAAATCTTAGGACCAAAACCAATAGAGTACGTTAGCACTTTGACACCGCAAAGCCGCGCCACGATGTAGTGTCCCCACTCGTGTAAGGCAATAAGTGGGCCCAAGACAAATATAGCGGCTAAAACTGTTAGTAAAAACGTCATGATTTTTTCTCAGTATTATCTCTCAGCATTTTTATTAACATCTTTACTAATATTGTTTATCAGTGTCATGTAACAGCTAAGAGACGCTTGCTACGATTATGTCAGCTTCGCTACCAACTTATCAGTCAGGTGGCGTGCAATCTTATCGATTGCCAATATATCTTCTATATCAGCGGTTTCGTTCAATGGTGGCAGCTGTATGTCATTTAACGCTTGTTCGTTAATGTCAGCAATATCAGTCAAACGAATTTTCCCATCTAGGAATGCTGCTACTGCAATTTCATTTGCTGCATTAAGCACAATCGTGGCTTGCGTACCCGCTTGCATTGCTTGGCGAGCCAAACTCAAGCAGGCAAATTTTTGGATATCAGGCTCAATAAACTCTAAACCACTAAGTGCAAATAAATCTAACGGCTGCGAGCCACTATCAATCCGATCAGGGTAGCTCAGCGCATGCGCAATTGGCGTCTTCATATCTGGACTGCCCAACTGCGCTAAAAAACTACCATCGCTATATTCTACCATTGAGTGAATGATACTTTGTGGATGAATGACCACATTTATCTTATCTTCAGGCAAATCAAATAAGTGGCAGGCTTCTATCAGCTCAAGCCCCTTATTCATCATTGTAGCCGAATCGACAGATATCTTTTGACCCATTGACCAATTAGGGTGTTTGACCGCTTCTGCGACGCTTGCCTGCTGCATTTGCTCGAATGGTTGCTGCAAAAATGGCCCACCAGAAGCTGTTAACCATAGTTTGCGAACACCATGATTTGTCTGATGAATTTGCGTATTATCTTGCTGAATAGCAAGTGGCAAGCATTGGAAGATGGCATTATGTTCAGAGTCGAGCGGCAACAAAGTAGCTTTGTGCGTCTTAACCGCATCAATCATGACTTTACCTGCCATGACTAACGCCTCTTTATTAGCCAATAAAATACGTTTGCCTGCACGTGCTGCTGCTAATGTAGACACCAGTCCTGCAGCACCTACGATAGCTGCTACAACCGTATCAATCTGTGAGTCAGTGGCGATATCTACCAATCCTGCCTCGCCCCCAACGACATCACTAGCGATTCCTGCCGCTTTGAGTCTGCTAGCAAAATCATCCACTGCTGCTGTCGGCACACCGACGCGCTTCGGCAGGAACTGCTGACAGAGCATAAATAGCTTGTCCAAGCGATGGTAACCTGACAAAGCATAGACTTCATAGGTATGCAGTTGAGCAGCTAATATTGCTAAGGTACTATCGCCAATCGAGCCTGTCGCGCCTAGTACGGCGATGCGTTGCGTCATAACCATTAATGCCCATGATACTTAAAAATAATAAAAATAGAATATCGTCTATCCACTACAAAACTATTGCTCTGGTAACTTCGCTAGCTATACTAATACATTGCTTGCACTTGGCTCACTTATATCAATATTACTGAGAATAAACTACAGAAAAGGTTTAAACAGAACAGTGCTGCTATATAACCTTACACCACTATTAAACCAAGCTGCTGTATCGCCCAAAAACCAAGTGCAAATATCGGTGTTGCAGACAACAATGAATCGATACGATCAAGAATACCACCGTGACCTGGCAAGATAGTGCCTGAATCTTTTACATCAGCACGGCGTTTGAGCATCGACTCAAACAAGTCTCCAAGTACAGAGACAAGAATAGTGATGGCTGATAACGATACAAATGCGATTAATGGTACGCCCGTCAGCTGTAGTTTAAAGACACTGATAGCTACCACAACCAACAGCCCTGTGACGAGGCCACCGGCCAACCCTTCCATGCTTTTATTGGGTGAAACGTTGGGTGCCATTTTTCGGCGACCAAGCTTGCGTCCAACGAAATATGCGCCGCTATCTGCACACCATACTAATAAGAACACATACAGCAACCACCACGCAGATAACTGCCAGAGATAGAACATCGCTGTAATAGATGCCGTCAAAATAACCGCGCCCATCATTGCCAGCTGGTTGCCGTACCATCTCGTTTGTGTCGGAAAGACTCGAACCCAAGACAGTGCCATCAGCCATATCCCTAACGAAGCTACCCACCAGAATAGCCAAGTCACCTTGAACATTAGTGATAATATAGTGAGCGCTAAAACCACTAAAACAAATACGGCGGGTTGGCGCCACTTAGGCATCAACTTGGCCCACTCATGAGCGGCAATGATGACGCCGATAGCCAATAATGGTGCAAATAAAATAGGTGTTTGGCTCGCAAACATTGCAATACCAACGATAATAACGAGAACAATTGCCGTCTTAATTCGTTGCCACATACTTATCGAGCCTTATAATAATGAAGAACAGATGGTCAAAAAATACATTATAGCAGCTAACTAGCTATGGCCTAGTGATAGCGATCACTATCAATTCAAGCCGTTTATCATTGCACAAACCAGCACTATTGACCAGTTATACAATACTAACTAAACTGAGCCGACTGAATTTATCTATCCACTCGCTGCTCAGTGAGACTGCTGTTCTGTCACTACCTGCTCGCTGGTTTTGCCAAAGCGGCGTTGACGTTTAGCAAACTCTGCAATCATCAAAGCCAACTCTTCTGCTGCAAAATTTGGCCACAATGTGGGAGTAAAAAACAGCTCAGCATAAGCAGATTGCCACAATAAAAAGTTGGAAATACGATACTCGCCGCCCGTACGCACTAGCATATCTACTGCTGGCGTGTCGGCCAATTGTACGTAGTTACCTAACAACTCTTTGCTGACGTCTTCAGCTTTTAATTCGCCAGCTTGCACTTGCTGAGCCATTTGTTTTGCTGCATTTGCAATATCCCACTGTCCACCATAACTAATCGCAATTACCAGCGTCATCGCATCAAACTCTGCCGTTTTTTCTTCTGCATCAGCCATTAGAGTCTGTAATGACTCACTGAGTTGACTGCGATCACCGATGAAGCGCAGGCGAATACGATACTCGTTCATGCGCGGCATTTGCTCATGAATCGTCGATGTGAGTAGCTGCATCAGCAGTGCTACCTCACTAGGCGGTCTTTGCCAATTTTCGCTAGAAAATGCAAATACGGTCAACACTTCAATGCCTGTATTGACACAATATTCGACGATAGGATCAAGCGCATCTTTGCCAGCCACATGTCCTTGACCGTGGCCTAATTCATTGGCCTTACCATATCGATTGTTACCATCCATAATGATAGCGATATGACGGGGAAGACTAGCGGGTGCCAAAACGGCTGAAGTAGACATAGGCGAACTTGCTTATTGTTAAGGTAAATAATAATAACGTGTGCAATGACGATTAAAAAGCGCCACTGATATAATTCACTAACTTATCACAATTGCGTTGTTAGTTTTTAATGCCCAGAACACGATGAACACAGTTCAATCAATGTCTTTGGCATAATATAGACATGGTTTCATATAGTTGATTCAGTTTAAAAGAGGTGCAAAGCAACCGAGTGCAGATATATATGATAATCCAAGCGAGATTAACGCTTTAGCTCTTTTATACAGGATTGACTATATCAGTCTGCATAATAATAAACAGCCAATAACTATAAAGTATTGGCTGCTCAATTACAGGTAATCTACCGAGCTGATTCTTGCTATAAATAACAAGTATATCAGTATTAAACTTCCATCAAATCGCTTTCTTTCTTACTCAAGCGAGCGTCAATCGTTTCAATATATTTGTCAGTGATTTTTTGAATATCATCACTAGCACGGCGCTCATCATCTTCTGAGATTTCTTTTTCTTTTGCCAAGTCTTTGATGTCGTTCATCATGTCACGGCGAATATTACGGATAGATACTCGGCTGCTTTCAGCTTCGCCACGTGCAAGCTTTTGCATGTCGCGACGAGTGTCTTCTGTCAAAGCTGGCATCGGAACACGAATCACATCAGCGGTCATTGGGTTCAGACCCAAATCTGCTTCACGAATGGCTTTATCTACTGCCTGTACCATCGTACGGTCAAACGGTTGGACCAGTAAAGTACGTGAGTCTTCAACGTTGACACTTGCCACTTGGTTCAATGGTGTATCAGAACCGTAGTAGCTGACCATCACACCTGACAACATGCCTGGATGCGCGCGACCAGTACGAACTTTACTGAAAGTGCTTTCAAGCGCTTCCAACGTTTTTTGCATGCGTGCTTCGCCGTCTTGCTTAATCTCTTTAATCATTGTGTATCCTTATTTATTGTTACCGACAAATCTTTTATTTGCTATTGGGATATTAATTATTTTTTGCTAATCATTAGCTATTTACTGACGTTAATTACCAGTATCACATCAATTAGTGAAAAACTCGTGTGCCTTCATTTTCACCCATAATGACATTCAATAATGCATTAGGTTTAGTCATATCAAACACTTGTAGCGGTACGTTATGCTCACGGCATAATGCGATAGCCGTTAAATCCATCACGCCTAGCTTTTGCTCTAGTACTTCATCGAAAGTCAGACCGTCATATTTGACTGCATCATCATTTAGACTTGGGTCTTTGTCATAGACACCATCAACTTTAGTCGCCTTCAAAATCAAACCAGCTTCGATTTCGATACCGCGCAAACAGGCAGCGGTGTCAGTGGTAAAGAACGGGTTACCCGTACCTGCAACAAAGATACAAACTTCGCCGTTTTTGAGATAACGAATCGCATTACGACTGCTATAGCTTTCGGTGACTTCACCAATCGGTAACGCTGACATCAAACGAGTTTTGATATTGCGACGCTCAAGCGCATCACGCATTGCCAGTCCGTTCATAACGGTCGCTAGCATGCCCATCTGATCACCAGTAACACGGCCAACGAGACCTTCTTTTTGTAATTGCGCACCGCGATATAAGTTACCACCGCCGACCACGATACCAACTTGAACACCAAGTCCACGTAAGTGAGCAATAGATAAGCTCATTTTATCAAGCACTTCGGTATCAATACCCATGTCTTTACTACCGGCTAAGGCTTCACCGGAGAGTTTTAGCAAGATACGAGCGTAACGCGGGTTTTTGTCAGACATGAGGTCACCTTGTTATCATGAAATTATAAAGAAAATTATCGGTAAAATACAAATCGAGTTTGTCCACAACGCTACACTTACAGCTAAGCGTATTAAAAAGGCCAAATTGCGCTAATTGTAGCAAAAACTGCCCGTCATTGGGCAATTTTCACTCACATATCTTATTGGATATCTAGCCTTGATAACTGGCGAACAGATCGTATTCGCTAGCATCGTCGATAGTCACTGTTAAAAACTGCCCTACCTTAACTTGAGCGTTGATGTCATCAACATAGACATGACCATCAATTTCAGGTGCATCAGCATAGCTACGGCAAATAGCAATATTTTCATCGCTATCGATTTCATCGACCAATACCATTAAGGTCTTGCCAATTTTTTCTTGCAGCTTTTGCGCTGAGATATCCTGTTGTAGCGCCATTAGTCGCTCATAGCGAGACTGCTTAACGTCTTCAGGCACATGATCAGGCAAGTCATTGGCCACTGCGCCTTCTACTTCTGAATAAGTAAATGCACCCACGCGATCGAGGCGTGCTTCAACCAACCAATCAAGTAAGCACTGGAAATCTTCTTCTGTCTCGCCTGGGAAGCCAACCACAAAGGTCGAGCGAATCACAATATCAGGACAGATATCACGCCATGCTTTGATACGAGCCAAGGTATTTTCACTATGCGCAGGACGTTTCATCGCTTTTAGGATACGATGACTGGCATGCTGGAACGGAATGTCTAGGTAAGGGAGCAGCTTCTTCTCACCCATCAATTCAACAACTTTGTCCACATGTGGATACGGATAAACATAATGCAAGCGAACCCAAATGCCCAAATCGTTCAATGCTTGGCATAAGTCATAAAACTTAGACTTGAGCGGCATACCATTCCAAAAGCTGGTCTTATACTTTAGGTCAAGACCATAGGCTGAAGTATCTTGCGAGATAATAAGCAACTCTTTCACACCAGCTTTTTTGAGCGCCAGTGCTTCGTTCATCACGTTATCAATCGGGCGCGATACCAAATCACCACGTAAACTTGGGATAATGCAGAACGTACAACGGTGATTACAGCCTTCTGATATTTTTAGATAAGCATAATGACTTGGGGTCAGTTTGATACCCGCTTCATCGATCAAATCTATTTTTGGATCATAGTTCGCATCTTCGTTGCGATTTGGCTTGGGCACATGCTGCGACACTGCCGTAATCACTTCGTCATAGGCATGCGCGCCCGTCACCGCTAGTACAGCTGGATGCATTTCACGGATTTTTTCTGCTTCTTTACCTAAACAGCCAGTGACAATCACTTTACCGTTTTTGCTAATGGCTTCGCCTATCGCATCAAGCGACTCTTGTACTGCGGACTCAATAAAGCCGCAAGTATTTACCACGACCAAGTCAGCACCATCATAATCACTGGCTACTTGATAGCCGTCACGGCTGAGCTCAGTGATAATACGCTCACTATCTACCAATGCTTTTGGACAACCTAGTGACACAAAGCCAATCTTTGGCGCTGCACTAACTGGCATCGTGGCAGTCGCAGTCGAGGCTGAAGTAGCATCGCGGCTTTGGGCTACACTACGATTTTGGTTATGGTTGGCTTTATGATGATAAGGTTGTTTAGTATCTGCTTGACTGATATCTGTCTGATTCTGCTCTTGTACTGCTGTAGGCGCGGCAGGATTGAAAATAGTGGCAGTGTCTTGTACGGCAGATAGAGGATTTGTTGCTGTCGTATTCACTGACTCGGTAGAAGTTTTGGACATGGCTGACCTTGCTAGAGATAAATTGGCTGAGCGCATTGTACGTTTTTTTTGCAAAAATCACCAGTTTTGCCGCTCTATAGTCTTGATTTGTGGTTAAATATTATCTCAAGCATCTGACTTTTTTGGGCATGACTAATGAACGCTGATTTTATAACCGCTAAAACAACTCCTGATCTTACATTTATATCTCAGCATTTATTCACTGCTATTTTATGGGTCAACGATGAGCTATTCATCACGCGTTTGAATGCTCAAGCCGAGCAGCTACTCGCCATTAGTACCGGCAGACTCATTAATCAATCAATCTTGACACTATTAGCACCCGATGAGCTGAAGGCTAAAGAGACTATATCTATCGATAATGATAGTGACGATACGAATGCAAACGAGCCTTCGAGCGAGCCAGCTTACTCTTTGACCGAGCGCTTTGTACAATCGCAAAACTACCAGCAGCCTTTTATCGATCATGATCACATTATAAAAACACCACTAAATAGCAATTTATCGTTGTCAGTTGATTATAGCGTCACGCCAGTCATCTATGAACAGCAGCCCTATTTTATTATCGAGATGTGGGGCAAAGATCGTCAAAGTCGTATCTCTGAAGAGGAGCGCAAACAGCAGCAGTATACAGTTGCTCGTCATATGCTACGCTCAGTGGCGCACGAAATAAAAAATCCTCTCGCTGGTATTCGTGGGGCAGCACAACTGCTACAACGACAGTTTATTAAATTCAGTGACGCATCTACTACTAGCACTGATAGTGCTTTGACAACTACTAACGCTGACACGCAGCATGATTTGCAAAAAATGAATCAAAAGCTGCGTAACTATACGGATATTATTATCTCAGAAACTGATCGACTAACTCATCTTATTGGTCAACTTCTGGGTTCTAATCAACTACCAAACTGGCAGACGCTTAATATCCATGAGCCCCTAGAGCATGTCTTAACCTTAGTGGCCAATCAGTATCCACAGGTAATGTTACAGCGTGATTATGATTTATCATTGCCAGAGTTATGCGCTGACAAGGATCAGCTGATTCAAGTGTTTTTAAACCTCATTAATAATGCTTGTGAGTCGATGACTGAGTTCGAACAAACGCTGCAACAGAATAAAATCTCAGAGTCTCAAGAATCACCACCAGCTACCAGACAAGCTGCTAGCAGTTCTGATTATCAACCAACGTTGCATATTCAAACGCGGGTTGCCTTTCAGCATACAATTGTAGGGCAGCAGCACAAGCAAGTGATGCAAATTACCATTACCGATAATGGCTCAGGCATTGATCCGGCGCTAATCGATCAAATATTTTTCCCAATGGTCACCAGCCGTGCAGCAGGGACAGGTCTTGGGTTATCCATCGTTCAAGATATTATCAGTCATCATCATGGTATGATTGATGTGAGCTCGACAAAAGAGCAAAAAGATAAGCAAACGCAATTTACGCTATACCTGCCATTTACTCAACCTATCACCGAGACATAAATATATTACGACATAAATCTGCTAAGTTTCATAACGCTCCATACCCAATCCCCAACTTACCACCAATAATTGCTGATTAGGCCCAATACATGACTGAATATAGCGACGACCTCCAACCTAAAAGCGATACTACATCACCACAATCACAAATAGTAACTGTGAACAATGCACCCTGCGACCACCCTGCGACATTGTGGTTAATCGATGACGATGCAGCCCTACGTATGGTGTTGGCAGACACGTTTGAAGATGCTGGATTGACCGTTATCAGTTTTACCCAAGCGCAGGCAGCATGGACTCGCCTTAACGATGCTTTAAAACAGCAAGAGTCAATAGAGCAATTACCTGACGTCATATTGACTGATATTCGTATGCCAATGATGGACGGATTATCTTTTAGCGACTGGGTCCATCAGCATTTCCCAAAAATGCCAATCGTCATTATGACGGCACACTCAGACCTGACTTCTGCTATTAATAGCTATCAGACAGGTGCTTTTGAATACTTGCCCAAGCCTTTTGACTTAGATGATGCGGTTGCAACGATTTATAAGGCCATCAATTATCAGCCCAGTTTAGAAACAGCTACCGTTAACCTTTCAGATGAACCTAATACCAATATAACGTCTGATACCTCCACTGAAAATCCGATAAAACCTAAAGCAGTATCTGCTAGTAAGACAACCAAAGACAATAAGAACAAAGAAGCAGTCGAAACCAAAGGTAATGGGAATCCTAGCGGCATCATTGGACAATCCCCAGCCATGCAAACGGTATTTCGTGCTATTGGCAGGCTGGCTCAATCTCCTATTTCTGTCTTAATTACTGGAGAGTCTGGTACAGGTAAAGAGTTAGTTGCCAGCGCTCTACACCAGCATTCACCGCGTAAACAGCAACCATTTATTGCCCTCAATATGGCAGCCATACCGCACGACTTGATCGAGTCTGAGCTATTTGGCCATGAAAAAGGCGCATTCACTGGTGCGACGACAATGCGTCAAGGACGTTTTGAGCAAGCTGACGGCGGGACTCTATTCTTAGATGAAATTGGTGACATGCCTTTTAGCACTCAGACGCGGCTATTGCGAGTCCTAGCTAATGGAGAGTTTTATCGTGTTGGTGGACAGCAGCCAATAAAGGTCGATGTACGTATCATCGCAGCCACTCACCAAAACTTAGAAGAGCTAGTAAAACAAAGCCGATTCCGCGAAGATTTGTTTTATCGTCTCAATGTCATTCGACTGCCTCTACCACCACTACGTACACGCCCTGAGGATATTCCTGCCTTAGCCCTCTACTTTATGCAGTCTGCCGCAGAGCAAATGAGTACTACACCGAAGCACCTACACCCTGCTGCATTGCAAATCATGCAGACATTCGACTGGCGCGGTAACGTGCGTCAACTAGAGAACGTCTGTTTGTGGCTAACCGTGATGGCCACTGGTGATACCGTAATGGCGACAGATTTGCCACCAGAGCTACTTGAAAACATCTCACCTAATGCAGTGCTTCATGACGAGCATAGCTCATCAGAATTAGAGGAAGGAAGCCAAGAACATTTAGTACAAAATGGCGAAGTATCAAATAGTAATGCATTAAACAATAATCAAAATAATCAGATGTTTAAAAACCAAAGTTGGCAGCAAGCTTTGGCTGATTGGGCTGAACAGTCCCTGAATACAGGCGAAACTGACATTTTGCAAACAGCAACACCTGAGTTTGAGCGCGTTTTATTAACAGCGGCACTCAATCATAGCGGCGGTAAAAAGATAGAGGCCGCAAGCTTACTTGGTTGGGGCCGTAATACTCTAACACGCAAATTACAACAGCTGGACATCTCTGCGCCAAGAGTAACAACTAAAGACTAAATAAACGTATAAAACGCTATGATAAATAACTATTAATATCAACTACTTAAAATAGGTACCAAAAATAAATATCAAATAATTAAAAATAATTGCAAATAGGGGTTGCCAAACAATTAAAACTCTATATAATAGCCAACCACTGAGACGCACTACCGAATCAGTTAACTATCTAGTTAGCATTTGAGTTTAATTGCTTTTGATGATAGAGTAACGAAAATGGGGCTGTGGCGGAATTGGTAGACGCACCAGATTTAGGTTCTGGCGCCGCAAGGTGTGAGAGTTCGAGTCTCTCCAGCCCCACCATTTTCGGATAGTACATCTTAGACCAAATATTGAAGCCTGCTTTTTAGCAGGTTTTTTTGTGTCTGAAATTTGATGTTAAAACTATAAAATAACCCATCAGAAGCTTTAAGCTACTTTCACAACCTTTCTAAACCCTTCAAAATTTCATCTGCACTCTGATAGCGCCTCTCTACCCGCTTTGCTAATGACTTTATGCACTTGTTATAAGCATCATTAATTAATAGAAATATTTTGCTCACTGTCATTGAATAATGCACTACGTTGATTTTTGCGGAGGGTTTCACGTTTAATGATATTTTTTGCATCGACTTCTTCTAAAGGTGATGTTGTTTCGCGAAAAAGATCGCCATCAGCGATTAAAGACAAATAACGAGAACAACAAACCCTTAAAAAAGAGGTGAAATTACCAATGTCATGATCAGCATCGAGAGACTCAAGGTATAGCTTAGTGATCAGTTGATTAACCGTCATTTGATCACGAAATGCCAACTCTTCTAATATATCCCAAAAAAACACTTCCAAACGAATTGAGGTAACTACTCCCTGAATTCGAAGTGATTTGGTTTTAGAGCTCCATAAGCTATCATCAGCACTAATAAACAGTTGGCACATATATCCTCTCTCGATACTGGAGCCTATTAAAACTTTAACAGACCCTAATTAAAGCTTATAGTAAAGCAACAAACTGCTTCAGCATAGCTGGGTGAGCAGGCCATGCAGGACCCGTTACTAGCTGTCCATCTGTAATAGCACCATCCATAGGTAACTCGATATACTCAGCGCCAGCCATTTCTATTTCTGGCTGACATGCAGGATAAGCAGATACTTTTTTACCTTTTAGCACGCCAGCAGCCGTCAGTAATTGTGGCCCATGGCAAACCGATGCAATCGGTTTATCAGTATTTGCGAAATGCTGAATCATTGCAATAACCTTGGCGTTCAAACGCAAATATTCTGGCGCACGTCCACCTGGTAAATACAAAGCATTGTAATCTGCGACATTAATATCGGCAAAAGATGCATTAAGAACAAAGTTATGACCACGTTTTTCGGTATAAGTTTGATCCCCTTCAAAGTCGTGTATTGAGGTAGCGATGCTATCCCCTTTAGCTTTATCTGGGCATACCGCATCAACCTCATGCCCCATTGCTAGAAGCGCTTGGAACGGAACCATGTTTTCATAGTCTTCAACGAAATCACCAGTAATGATAAGTACTTTAGCCATGATACTCTTCCTGTATTGTCATAAAAATATAGTAACTCAAATTACCCTATAGCGACTTAGCTTAAAATGAGCCTGAATATCCATTCAAACATAAAAAACAATGACTAGGTAATATGTGAATACTACAAACAGTCGCTTTTTGAAAATAGCTTTTTAACAGCCACTTTTTAAAAATCAAATAATCAATTTAGCTATCAGCTAATAATATTAAATCCTTCAAAACAGCGTCCATACTCCGATACCGTCTATCTATCCGCTTCGCCAATACCTTATCGACAATACATTGATAATGACTATATTCTAGCGGCAGCTTTGGAATAGGTTGCTGGCAATGCTGAATCGCCCACGCTTTTGATTTATCCTTGCTGTTAGCAGCGACCTGAAACGGTCGCTTGCCCGCCAATATCTCGTACATCATGATGCCAAATGCATAGATATCGCTTTGTGCTGTTGCACCCTGCCCTTGCCAACGCTCAGGTGATATATATGCTAGTGTGCCAGCAAGATTTGGATGACTTTTAGCCACTGTTATATGTTGTGCTAACGCAAAATCAGTGAGTAATAATCCAGGTGTCAGACCATTACTCATAATATCTACTGGCAACTCATTGTCAGACCCTTCAAGCAAAATATTGCTAGGCTTAATATCATTATGCAACCAGCCAGCCTGATGCAAATTAGCTATCAAATGTGCGGACTGTACTAAAAAGTGATACCTACGTTGCGCTGTCAATGAATGCTGATTTTGAGTACTCAACTGTCTTGCCAAGCTACCATTAGGGTAATAAGGCATGACAGTGATTATTAGCTTTTGAGGCGCCTCTAGCGCTTGAACGTTTACGCAATGATAAGCCAATAGTGGCGCTGCGATAGTCTTATCTTCGATTGTTGATAACGCATTTACAGAAGTTAGCGCTTCCGCTTCATGAGTTAAATCAAAAGACATATTATTCATATCAGTATCAGCAATCATCTGCCATTTGATCATGACTTGACCAAACTGTGAATGCTGGGCACGCGTTACGCCTTGATAATGAATCTCTTCGATGTCTTGTGTTTGTTCTGTGCTTTGTTGAGCAATACGTTGATATACTATCTCACTAAAATTCTGTGCAACTAACTCTTGGGTAATAATGGACAATAGCTGCTCCGCCTGAGCTTGCAAAGCTTGCGTAATAGACGGATTACTGGCACTATTTTCCATAGTATTGTTTCTCATAATATAGTGGGATTACTACCTTACCATTCGTATCATCTCCAAAAATAATAATAACGCGAATAATGGTTACAAGTATTACGCTTAGTAGCTACTAAGATTATAGGCACTGAATTTTAGCAGCGTTAATTGTATTTTTGGGTATGGTATTAAAGATAACTTTAATTGCTAGAGCCACTATGTCACAACCAACTATCCCGACCACGCCATCTGATCAACCTACTTATGCCCTACCCGCACCTTTGTTAGACTTACTCAGTCAATACTTACAAGAGCAGGTGACACCGACTATTGAAATCGATCCAACCCAGCTGGCTTATCGCTGGGTTGGCGGGCGCACTGGCCATCTACAACCTTTATCGGTCAACCTGTTTTTGAGCTTAGATGATTTGCATGGTATCGATAAGCAAAAATCGAAACTGGTTCAAAACACCCGTCAGTTTATTAAAGGTTATCCTGCCAATCACGTATTGATGTCAGGGACACGCGGTGCTGGTAAATCATCATTAATTCGAGCCTTGCTTCAAGCCCATCATAATGAAGGCTTGCGTATCATTGAGGTTGCCCGCGATGATCTACAAATATTAGACAAGATTCGCGCTGCCATTAATGCTCTACCAGCAGATTGTCATTGCCGCTACATCGTATACTGTGACGATCTCGCTTTTGACAGTCAAGACGAGAGCTATCGTACGCTAAAGAGCGTGCTTGATGGTGCGCTTGATTCAGAACAGGACAAACTATTGGTCTACGCTACCAGTAATCGCCGTCGCCTGCTACCGCAAATGATGAAAGATAATATTAATATCTACAATGGTCAGACGGATGAAGTCAATCCTTATGAAGCCATTGATGAAACCGTATCATTGTCAGACCGATTTGGTTTATCACTCACTTTCCACCCCATGGATCAGCAGACCTATCTGCATATCATTCAGCATTATCTGAATTTAGAGCAGCAAAAAATCTCAGCTGATATGGATAGTGATGCTAAGAGCATTTTAGAAAGTCAGCTAATGCCTGACAAGATTAGAAAGGATGCGCTACGCTGGGCATCAGAGCGTGGTGGACGTTCAGGACGTGTGGCCTATCAATTCAGTCGCTACTGGAGCGGTATAACGCAATTAAAAATTGAAGACAGCAAGCGCTAAGCCATATCTAGTGCTACTTATATTTAATACTAGGCCATATCTGACACTAGACCACCTCTAATCACTGCGTGCAGAGCCTATATACTGCACGCGGCTGTCTTCTATACTGTTCTCTTCACTACCTTCTTGGCTGCACTTTTTATTGCCTATCGGTTCAACTGCGCCATCGACCGTGTATTGATCAAAATCAGCAGCTAACCAAAGATTGCCTTGATAGACGCTTTCAGCATCTAAACGAATGTATGCCATGTTTGGCGTCTTGCTATTAGGATTATCAAAACCCTGATAACGCGCACTGAAGTGAGTCAAAATTAAATTATTGACGCCGCTTTTTTCTACAAGACCAGCCACCAATTGCGCACTGCTATGCATCGGATCAAACTCTGGGTTTTTGCCTTGAATCTTAGTGAGCACCTCATGAGTATAAGTGGCTTCATGCACCAATAAATCCGTATCGACCAGTGCATCGGTGAGACACGCTGGCGTATCGTTATCTCCTGCTACCACTATTCGCGTTCGTGATAGGTCATCATTGACATAGTCGGCTGCACATAACTGCTGACCATCTTCAGTGATGACATCCTCGCCTTTTTGTAGTTTACCCCATAGCGCGCTTGCAGGAATGCCTTGTGCCAGCAGTTTATCCTTATCAAGCCTGCGATGATGAATGGTTTGTGTGATACCAAATGCATGAGACGCGACTCGATGTGATAGCGCTGTAATATCAATATCAAGCTGATGCTGGTCGCTTAAGCGGATATTCACTTTTTTTGTATCATGTTTCTCAGATAGCACGTCTTCAATCGCTACAAAGTTAACAGGAAAGGGTAAATACAACTCTGTGGTTAGTTTAATGGCCTCGAGCAATGTCGCAATTGCTTTTGGGGCGATCAGTGTCAACGGTTCACGGCGTCCTGACATAGCTGCACTAGCCAATAATCCTGGTAATCCGTAGCAGTGATCGCCATGCACATGGGTGATACAGATAGTCACCAATTGATGTATAGACAGTTTGGTATGTAATAGCTGCTGCTGCGTGCCCTCACCGCAATCAATTAATACCCATGGACGCGATTTCTTACTCTGATTATTCTGTTGACGACTGCCTTGCTGTGCGCTAGAGGTATGCGGATTCAGACACTCTATTGCCAGTGCAGTCACATTACGCTGTTTGGTCGGTACACCTGCGGACGTACCCAAAAAAGTTAGCTTTAGCATCGCGTTACGTCTCTTATATATAACAATCGGCGGTTATGATAATTGGCACATCATGGTTTTTTGTGCTTCAACCATCTGTCCACCATTGGCCGTACACTCATTGACCATATTGGATTCATAAGACTTCCAACCACCATAAAAGCTCGCTGCGCATAGTATGACAACCAGAATTTTCTGCGACCAAGATTTGATAGAGACTTGCTGGCTATTAATAGCGGCTCTATCAATTTGTGATTCAGTAGTGCTATCTGTATTTGATTTATTCAGATCTGTCATCTTTTATCCTAAAAAGGTTTTGTCTATGATAAACAAAACCTTTTATTTTACTATTAAATGAGTTATTTCTCACTGTGCAAATGTGTTTCGTCTAAAACTGTAAACGACCACCTCTTTTTTCTGCACGTTTAAAGGCATCTCGCTCTTCACAACGTTTCAGCCAGTTCAAAAGATTGGTATATTTACTCTGGTCTAAACCTGCACCAGCATTGGCACCAACAACTGCAAGATGCATTTGAATATCAGCGGCGCTAAAGTCACTACCTGCAAACCAATGGTTTTCATGCAGATGATGCTCCATCATATCTAGCATCTTCTCCAAACCGCTACTGATCATGTTTTTCTCAACCTGACCTTGGATCTTTTTGCTGATAGGTTTGATTAGCATTGGTGATTGAGCTACCACCTTTGTGAATACCAAACGCATGACCAACAGCGGCATCAGTGAAGCTTCTGCAAAGTGTAGCCAAAACGTATAGGCTTCCCAAGCCGCTTCGTTATTATCGTCAGGTTTAAATTGCTTTTCTTTATCATAGTGCTTAATCAGATACTCAATGATAAATCCTGATTCAATCAGCACACGATCGTCCGCTTCTAACATTGGCGCATTACCAATCGGATGTACTTGCTTTAGGCTATCAGGAGCACGGTATGCTTTGTTTCGCTCATAACAAGTCAGTTTATAATCGGCGTCAAGCTCTTCCAATAGCCAGATAATACGAAACGAGCGTGAGTTTGCTAAATGATGAAGATGTAACATAAACCGTCCTAGTTATATATTGTAGTAAATCACCCATAGTATCTCAGATATAGCGCCATACGCTCACTCGATCGCAGCACTACTATCGATAATAGCGTAATTCGTATCTCTTTAATACTGTGAATTGGCAGACATACTAGAAAGTCATACCTACCAATCAGTACTATCGACGACCTACCTGCCAACGCTAGTCTAGATTTAACGCTTCGATTTTGCGCGTCATTTTGTCTATCTTTTGCTGATATTTTTTGATTTGGCGGAATCGATGCGCGATCAGTACACCTTTAATACGACGATTTTTGAGGCGACGACGTGGTGGAAAACTGCCCACTTGCGGCTCATTGTAGCCATGTAGGCGATCTTCACGTTTGCGTGCCATATAGCCAAGTGCGCTATCAGCAATCATAATTAACAGTGCGATAAAGATCATGCTGTACATCAGTACAGAGCCACCGTCATGTAAGTTACGATCTAAAATTGCAATTGAGAATATAAACAAAAATATCGGCTCAAGGTAGCACAGAGTCCCAAACAATGAGACAGGTAACTTTTGACTCGCCACCATTGTTAGTGACATCGCAGCGGTACTGATAATGCCTAATAACGGCAGCAAGTACCAAAGCTTGTAGTTGGTGATAGCTACTTCAAAACCGCCATTCATATATAGTGCGACCAGTACGACTGGTAACAACAGTACAAGGTCTGAAATCAGACCAGTAATAGGCGGTACTGCTAACTTACGACGTAGTAGATAATAAGGAGGATAACCCAAACAAACAAACAAAGTTGCCCAAGAGATCGCACCATACTGAAAAATATCGTAAGCGATACCAAGACCTGCACATATAATGGCAGCCCACTGAAGCAAACTCATGTCTTCGTTATAAAAAAATCGGCCAACAACAATCATAATCATTGGATATAGGAAATAACCCAACGTTACCTCAAGCCCCAAGCCATTGACTGGCGCCCACATAAATATCCAGATTTGCGCACCCAAAATCGGTGTGGGTAGTATAAATAAAAACCACTCTTTAGCGTTTTTCAGTGTTTTTAGATAATCAAAAATGTGCTGCCACTGCTTTAGTACACTTACCAGCAATACCAAGCTAAAAAACATTGTCAGCACGCGCCACGAAGCGACCTGCGTACCTGATAATGGTTGCAGCAGTAGACCAAATAAAAACAGTAATGAGTATAAAAAATTTGCAGCGACAGCAGTGATTGTACCCTGCGAGGTTTGGTTAGTAGTCAGCATCACAACAGCCTTTAAAGATTGGGGCACATCCATGGCAATTTTTAAAAAAAACAAAAGCCTCAGACGAGAACGTCTGAGGCTTTTGCATATAAGGTCGTCGCGTAATCTAAGATAAACGCTTTTAATGTATTAGACTCACATTATGAGCGGCATTATGTCAAAGTCAGAATGAATAAGCAATGCCACTTTTCATCTAGTGTCTAAACTTCCGTATTGAGTAAATTTAATACAGGTAAGTGCTTATTTTACATCAAGTTGTTCGATTTTTTGCTGTAGCTTATTCATCTTTTTTTGATAACGACGTATCTTACGAAAGCGGTGGGCTTTTAGCACGCCATCGATACGCTGATTGATAAAATGACGACGCGGTGGAAAGCCTCCTACTTGCGGTTCTCTATAGCCATATAGGTGGTCATTGCGACGACGAACAATATAGCCTGCTGCACTATCGACCATCATGACCAATAGTGTAAGCGTAATCATACTATACATAAATAACGAGCCACCCTCTTCAAGGCTCTGACTCAAAATCGTAATCGACAACACAAACAACAGCATTGGTTCTATATAACTTAATGCCCCAAATAGTGATACGGGCAGCTTGCTACTGGCAACCATGGTCAGCGACATCGCCATCGCACTAAAAGCGCCCAATAGCGGTAACAGATACCAAAACTTCATGTCTTGTGCCGCTACATTAAAACCGCCTGTCATATAAAGCATGATAAATACAACTGGCGTCAATAAAGTTAAGTCAAACAGTAATCCTGTGATAGGAGGGACAGAAAGCGTACGCCGTAATAGATAATACGGTGGATACCCCAAACATACAAATAGTGTCACCCAAGAGACCGAGCCATACTGAAAAACATCATAACCAATGCCTAATGCTGCAAATATCGCAGCTACCTGCTGTAAGACACTCATATGCTCACGGTAAAAAAAACGACCAAGCACAATCATCATTAGCGGCAATAAAAAATATCCTAAAGTAACATCAAGACCAAATCCATTGACAGGCGCCCACATAAACAGCCAAATCTGTCCACCTAATATTGGCGCAGGTAATACAAAAATCAGCCAGTCCTTCGCGGTCTTTAGCGTCTTAATATAATCAAAAACATGTTGCCACTGCTTAGTAAAACTGACCAATATCACCAAACTGACCAACATCATGAGCACACGCCATGATGCCACCTGCGTACCAGTTAAAGGCATCATAAATAGCCCAAATAAAAACATCATCGCAAATAAAAAGCTCGATGATACTGAGGCAACAGTTCCCTGAAAAGTTTGATTGGTCGTAAACATAGCAACAGCCTTAAAAATAGAACCTTATTTATCTTATTGATAAAAATGAGAATTAAAAAAATAAAAGCCTCCGACGACGACGTCAGAGGCTTTTTCTAGAAAATGCTAAGAGACTAGGCTCAAAAGCTAACTACCAAGACTAGTATCCGTCATTCTGTTATGCATCGTCATTTGGTTTATGATCATTTGCAATATCGATCACATCATCAACCTCAGTCGTTGTAGCACTATCAGTTGTCGCATCGATATCTATCTGCTCCTGACCTTCTACATCGAACGTACCATCTTCTCTCATGGCATCGATAAGCTCATCATCAC
The DNA here is from genome assembly GCF_052376235.1 of Psychrobacter sp. AOP7-A1-24. Lineage (NCBI taxonomy): Bacteria > Pseudomonadati > Pseudomonadota > Gammaproteobacteria > Moraxellales > Moraxellaceae > Psychrobacter > Psychrobacter sp. AOP7-A1-24. Next base: position 84,829 of record NZ_JBQSVM010000008.1, read on the forward strand.
TTTCTTCATGCTCGACACGTGCCATAGCGACCAGTTTTTCATCTTTTGATAAACGAATCAATGTCACACCTTGTGTATTACGACCAGAGCTAGCGACATGCTCAACTGGAGTACGAACCAACGTACCTTTGTCAGAGATTAAGATAATATCATCGGTAGATTCAACCTTAGTCGCTCGTACTAGTGCGCCATTACGCTCACTGGTCTTGATAGCGATTACACCGCCACCACCACGATTTTGTGTATTGAACTCCTCGATAAAGGTACGTTTACCGAAGCCGTTTTCACAAGCAATCAGGATTTCGTGTACATCATCTTCGATAACCACTAATGACTTGATAAATTCATCAGTAGCCAGACGCATACCGCGGACACCTTTAGCCGTGCGGCCCATCGCACGCGCATCATTCTCATCGAAACGAATGGCTTTACCACTTGAAGCAAACAACATCACTTCTTGACTACCGTTAGTGATACGAGCGCTGACCAGCTTATCACCGTCTTCTAATCCAACCGCAATCAGACCGTTCGAGCGAATATTAGCAAATTGCTTCAGCTCTACCCGTTTCACTGTACCATTGGCAGTGGCAAAGAACACAAAAGGAGCCTCTGCTTGGCTGCTATCTTCTACCGAATTGTCATCATTGCTTACTTCTGATACTTCACTTACTACTGATGTATCTTCTACAATTTTTGGAATTGGCAATATCGTTGTAACAGTCTCATCGCTATTCAGACCAATCAGATTGACCAATGGACGACCACGAGCACCGCGACTGGCAATTGGCACCTCGAAACCGCGTAAGCTAAAGACACGTCCACTATCAGTGAAACATAGTACAGTAGAATGCGTCGATGTCACTATTAGATGATCAATCACATCATCTTCTTTCATTGCTGTAGCCGACTTACCTTTACCACCGCGTTTTTGCGCGACATAATCATCAATCGGTTGAGTTTTAGCGTAACCAGTACGCGATACCGTCATGACAACAGTTTGCTCAGGGATCAGGTCTTCACGACTAAAGTCCATGCGTGAATCGATAATATCGGTACGACGCTCATCACCAAAGTTATCACGAATCTCGATCATCTCATTAGAGATAATGGTCATCAGCTTATCAAAATCACCAAGGATAGACTCTAAATGCGCAATTTCACGCAGTAAGTCTTGGTATTCTTCAGTCAATTTGTCTTGCTCAAGACCAGTCAGACGATGCAATTGCATGTCTAAAATCGCATTGACCTGCTCAAGTGATAAACGATAACGTTCTTCGCCTTCGATTAGGCCAAACGGTGCGTTAGGATCTTCGCCCTCAATAAACTCAGGACGCACTGACTGACTACCAGCAGCGGCGAGCATCGCAACGACGCTACCTGAGCCCCACGTATTATTTAATAAGCTTTCGCGCGCCAAGCCACGGTTTGCAGAAGCTTTAATCGTTGCAATAATTTCATCAATATTTGCTAGAGCAACGGTTAAACCTTCGAGCAAATGACCACGAACGCGAGCTTTGTTCAATTCATAAATCGTACGACGCGTCACCACTTCTTGACGATGACGGACAAACGCAGCGATAAGCTGACGCAAGGTCAATAGTTTTGGCTGACCATTATCGAGAGCCACCATATTGATACTAAAGCTAGACTCTAGTGGCGTTTGCAAAAACAAGTTATTGACGATGACTTCAGCCGTTTCACCGCGACGCAAGTCAATAGCGATACGCATACCGTCTTTATCAGACTCATCACGAATCTCGCTAATGCCTTCGATTTTTTTATCACGGACCAGCTCTGCGATACGCTCGATCAATTTGGCTTTGTTAGCCTGATAAGGTACTTCGGTGAATACAATACGCTCACGATCGCGATTGACACCAGTATTGCTCATCGGCTCAATATGATAACGACCACGGATGTGCAAGCGTCCTTTACCGGTACGATAAGCATCTAAAATGCCCGCACGGCCATAGATAATACCGCCCGTAGGGAAATCAGGACCTGAGATATGTGACATCAGCTCTTCAGCTGAAACTTGTGGGTTTTCAGCATACGCCAAACAAGCATTAATCACTTCGGTCAGGTTATGCGGTGCCATATTGGTCGCCATACCAACGGCGATACCTGTGGCACCATTGACCAATAGGTTAGGAATACGCGCTGGCATCACGCTTGGCATACGCTCAGAACCATCGTAGTTATCTTCCCAATCGACCGTATCTTTGTCCAAATCAGCGAGCATCTGGTGAGTCAGTTTGGTCATACGTACTTCGGTGTAACGCATGGCCGCCGGCGGATCGTCATCGATCGAACCAAAGTTACCTTGACCATCAACCATTGGATAACGCAAGCTAAAATCCTGCGCCATACGTACGATGGCATCATAAACTGCACTATCGCCATGTGGATGGTATTTACCGATAACATCGCCAACCACACGTGCTGATTTTTTGTACGGTTTATTATAATCGTTTGATAGCACGTGCATGGCATACATCACGCGGCGGTGTACAGGTTTGAACCCATCACGCACATCAGGCAGCGCACGCGAGACGATCACGCTCATCGCATAATCCAAATACGACTGCTTTAGTTCATCTACGATGCCAATAGGACTGACCGATTCGCTCATATACACTCCTTCACTCACATTCTTTTTCTAACGTTGACACATCGCTTACAGCACCCATAGATCATGTAAAAATACTGCCACATCAATGCGCAGTCATGACCAAAATACATACCATAAAAAACATTACTATACGTGCAAAACAACCAGAAAATAGTGATACGGTTTTTGTTAAAAACAATGTTTAATAAAAGAAGCTATTTTAGCACAAAATTGCTGATTTAGGGGGTTCTGAGCACCATTAAAATCAAGCTGGACGGTTCATTCACAGTGATATTTTTAATGATCCGTACACACTAAATTAATTCTAATGGCAGGTTTTTTTTGATTGGCTGATTTTGCCATTTTTACAGACGAATTTACCATCTACTGAGCAATGAGACACCCCACCCATTTTTCCTGAACAAGGCGTATTTCAAGCTTGAGCTTGGCTCATAGAGGCGAAGCCAAATACTAGGGCTAATAGTGCTGTGGTAATTAATTTCATTGTTTAATCTCTGTGTATGATAGCTTTGAATCAAAAAACACTATACTCATTTGGCACAGCTAGATAAGATTTATTTTGACTCAATGAGTGAGTATTTATACCTCTAATCCAACATGACATTTCATCTAATGTAGCATCGATATTCAAACTAGCGCTAAAACCTTGAGCACAGAACTCACAAGTGGCTTGCCTATAAATCATATCAAACAAACAACTGTGATAACTAGAATAACTAGCTAATAAAGCGACACTTACAACTGGCTTGGACATAAGCCAATGGTTTTCATGAAAATATTGTAATTTAAATCACTTTAATGACACTATTATTTTTAGTGGTACTGGACAAAAAATTTCTAACCGCTACACTGACTCATCTTTTATATCACTTAAATAACGACCTAACAGGCTACCCTTATTATGGATATCATTCTTGCAATCGTTTGGATTTTAGCAATGGTGCTATATAGCTTTTCGAGCGATTATGTTGCTAGCTTTCCTAACCACAACAATAGTGCTGTCCCTTATGTCCGTTGGGGAGCGCTTTTAGTCGCTATGGCTTTATCAGCATACTTGGCACAAGCCTACCAAGAAAACCTACAGGGCAATGGTATGTGGGTGTTTGTTATCGTAGTATTTGTCGTTATTGTACTAGCGAAGGTCGTTTTTAAATGGGTAATTAACAGACGTTTGAAACGCTAGTTCATGCTAAAACCTTTTATTGCTTGAATCCTTTTTACTTATTGATCTGAATACCATATGCCAATTAAACATCAAGATAGCCAGCCTGACTCAAACCTTTCTATACCAGCAGAAAATGATCGAGTAGATCGTAGCTTCGACACTATTGCTGATCATTTTGAAAAGAAAGTCTATGGTGGTTTAAAAGGCGAGATTCGATTGGCCGTGCTACGCCGTGATATTTTTGAATACAGTGCGCAGATGAGTGAGGCGCTTGGGCGACCTTTACGTATCTTGGACGTAGGTGCAGGACTCGCCCAAATTGCGATAGAACTTGCTGCTCAAGGTCATAGCATCGTCATCAATGACATCTCAGAAAATATGCTTGAGAAGGCAAAAGCGAGCGCAGAAAAATTCACTCAAGAACTAGACATCACATGGTACGTTTGTCCTTATCAGGCGCTGGAAGAAAATTTGGCTCAGGCAGAAACAGAAAAATTTGATTTGATTATGTCGCATGCGCTACTCGAATGGTTGGCAGAACCCGCGGCGGTCATGGATTTTTTTGATCAGCATTTAACAGATGATGGCGCGCTATCTGTCTGCTTCTATAATCCAGCAAGTTTTGATTATCGCAATCTTATCATGGGGAACTTCAACTTACTCAATAGCCTACTTGATAATAATACCTACAAAGCAGATAACATCAAAAGTTTAACGCCGAATCATCCAGTGGCCAAAGAAGAGGTCGAGTCTTGGCTCAAAGCGCACAACTATCAAACTGTTCGTAGCAGTGGTTTACGAGTATTTCATGACTATGCACCGCTTAAGCGTGGGGGACATAATGACCCAGATGCCGTGATCAGAATGGAGCTACGCTACTCACAATTAGAGCCGTACAAATGGCTTGGACGTTACTTACACATTCTAGCTAAACGTTGAGTTTAAACGTTAGCTTAGGGATTACGAAGACTACTAAACATCTTCATCAACTCTTGATGATCTATCATATTCTGACCAAGTAGTGGCATTAATATCTTTTTCATCAAAAACGACGACATGCTCAAGTAAAGGCATGATGCCAATATGCGAGCCGATAGCATGATTATGATGGCTCGCAACCAAAGATAAGACCGTCTGTCCGTCATCTAGTTGTAGACGGTACAAGTAGTTGGCACCGCGAAAAACACGTCCAATCACTAAAGCTGTCTGCGTACTGTCATCATCATGAATAATATCATCAGGACGTACAAGTACTTTGATAGGCGTGCCATTTGGATAATCATATTCACAATACTGTGGTTGGCCTGATTCGTCATGGACTTCCATACGACGATAAATGTTACCCAGTGCCGTCTCGACATGACCTTCTTTGATAATACCGTCTATCATCGCGCCTTCACCTACGAATTCAGCGACGAAAGGACTGACAGGCTCATGATACAACTCGCTTGGTCGCGCCCACTGCACCAATCGTCCTTTATCCATTACCCCTACTTTATCAGCTAGCGCGAACGCTTCGTTTTGATCATGAGTGACCAAAATCGCGGTGGTATTGGTACGTTTGAGAATATCACGGACATTCATTGCTAATGACTCACGTAATACTACATCTAGATTAGAAAACGGTTCATCAAGTAGCAGTAGTTTTGGCTTTGGGGCGAGCGCTCTTGCAAGCGCTACTCGCTGCTGCTGACCACCAGAAAGCTCATTCGGGCGTTTGTCTGCATGCTCAGTTAATTCAACTAAGCTTAACATCTCAGACACCCGAGCCTTTTTGTCGGCAGATGACCATTTATTAAGACCAAAGGCGATGTTCTTCGCCACGCTTAAATGACCAAAAAGAGCATAATCTTGAAACACCATACCCATGCCGCGCTTGGCTGGCGCAACTGCAAATGACTGGCGAGCTGTCTTTTCAGTTAAACGTTGGTTGTTTAAATAGATGGTACCGCCGCGGCTTTGTTCCAATCCCGCGATAGCTCGTAGAGCAGTGGTTTTCCCGCAGCCGCTATAACCTAAGAAGCAACCGATCTCGCCTTGCTCCAATACCAACGATAGACCATTGACGACGATAGTATCGTCATAGCCTACGATTAAATTTTGCACGCTAAAATAAGGATCGTTCGCGATATGTTTCTCAGTACTTTGTTGTGAGGTGTTGTTTTGCTCTACAGTGTTATTTGGCTGAACTGGATGGATATTGGTCTGTGACATTGGTGATTTTGCTACAAGCATATGGTTAGCCCGAGCTTTCGCCGACTTAGCATTCGTTGAGTCTTTCATTGAATCAGTGTACATAGACGGTACCAGTTCGCTATTAGTAAGTAAAACCATCGATAAAACAGGGCAAATTATAATATAGCTTACACTACAAGTATGCTGTAAAACTTATGCCAAATTATTGCTACTAGCCTTGTTGCTATTAGCTGTGTTTATCACTTTGACGCAATAGTATCCAAACAGGGAGTAACCCAACCAGCACTATTAGCAAGCTCGGTAATGCAGCTCGTCCCCACATACCTTCGCTTGTCATTTCGAACACTCGTACTGCCAGCGTGTCCCAGCCTTGACGCCGTGTCATCAAAGTAATAGGCATCTCTTTCATCACTTCGACAAAACCCATCAATAATGCAGTCAATACACCAGGGCTAAGTACAGGCAGCATCACATGACGCCAGCGCTGATAAGAACTGTCGCTCAGTAATTTTGCAGCGGCTTCTTGATTGACTGTCAATCGCTGCAACTGTCTATCAACCGGCTGAAAACTCACCGTCATAAAACGTGTCGATAGCGCTAGTAGCATAACAATTACACTGCCAGACAGTACTTGCTGTGATGTAATGCCAAACGCAATCATTTGATTATCAAGCCACGCAATAGGTATAAAGATCCCTACCGCCAACACTGTCCCCGGCACGACATAGCCTAAATTGGCCAAAGTGGTCATTAGCTTAGTCGATTTATCAGGATATTGCCGTTTGATCCACGCAATGATAATAGCCAAAAAGGCAATAAATAGCGTGGTCATACTAGCAATCATGAGGCTATTGGTGACAAAATCAATGTAACGCGCATCAAAATCTTGGCGGAAATTCAGTGCCGTCCAATAGATAAGCTGCAAGAAAGGGATTAAGAAAGCCATCAAAAAAATGATCGTACACAGCAATGTCATGGCAAGTTTGGCAGGTTTGCTAGCGTCAAAGCGTTGGCTGCTACCTTGGGTAAGTGAGCTGCCACGCTTAGCTTGCCAATACTGCTCAAACAATACCACGATAAATATCACACCGATAAGCAAGGCTGCTAGCTGAGCCGCTGTGGTCAAACTGAAAAAACCAAACCACGCTTTATAGATGGCGGTAGTAAAAGTATCGACATTAAATACCGATACTGCCCCGAAATCCGCTAAGGTCTCCATACTGGCTAACAACAAGCCGCCAATGATCCAAGGTAGTGCTTGTGGTAATGCCAATCGAAAGAACACACGGCTACGACTCAAACCAAGCATCTGACCCGCTTCTATCGCTCGTCTGCCTTGCGACAAAAATGCCTGACGTGCTAGCAAATACACATAAGGGTAAAACGCTAGCGACAATATTAAGCCTGCACCCCATACGTTTCTTATCGAAGGGATCGCTGTACTAATACCGAAATCACGCAAAGCAGTCTGTAGCGGCCCACTAAAGTCAACAATGCCGATAGTGACAAATGCCAATACATAAGCAGGAATAGCAAGTGGTAACATCAACGCCCACGAAAAGAAACGCTGACCAGGGAAACGGTACATACTAGTAACCCAAGCCAGCGCAGTACCAATAGTTCCTGAAACAACAGTTACCATAAGCAACAAGATTGCCGTGTTTTTGAGCACTTGTGGCAGTACATAATCTGCCATGTGTGTCCAAATCTCTGCCACTGGCTGAGTCCACGACAGCAGCACGATTAAAATCGGTACTAGCATAAACAACGAAATCAGCCCTAAGACTGATTTCGAGATAATACGTTTACGAAGAGCGTGGTCTTGGCTGACAGTCTGCTTGTCATTAATACCATCATTAACAGTATCGTTTTGACTAACAGACGCGTCTGGCGTTGTGATCATATTATCATTACCGTGTCATACGTATAGAGACCTTGTAAGCCTGTACCAAACTCAAAATCGTCATTATCTGGATAATTTATCTAAAATGACTAATCTTTAAAAACTATTGCTTCAAAGTTATGATTCTGAAGTTGGCAAAACTATTATTAGCGGGCCCTTATTTATAACCTGCTTTGTCCATTAACTGAATCGCTTGAGTTTGTAGCTCACCAAACTTCTGCACACTGATATCATCTTTATTGAATGGGCCCCATGATCTGAGCATATCTGACTCATCAATGCCTTCTTTTACTGGGAACTCTTTGTCTGAGCTGGCATAAAGACCTTGTGACTCATCAGATGACAACCACTCTATCAATTTAAGCGTACCATCTGGATTGTCTGAACTTGCCACTACACCAGCACCTGAGATATTTACGTGCGTACCAGTCGTATCTTGGTTTGCCCAAAATATATTGACAGGGAAATCTGGTTTCTCATCTAATATACGGCCATAGTAATAACTATTCGCCACACCTACTTCACACTGACCAGCAGCGATAGCTTCCAGCATACTGGTATCATCACTGAACACATCAGTGGCTAAATTATCTACCCAACCACGAACGATTTCTTCCGTTTTTTCTTGACCCAAGTGCTCCATCATACTAGCCACAAGCGATTGGTTATAAACTTTTTTAGACGTGCGTAGGCATAATTTGCCTTTCCATTTTGGATCGGCTAAATCTGCATAAGTAGACAACTGATCAGCACTAACTTTACTTGGATCATAAAAGATAGTACGGGCACGTAGTGATAGACCTGTCCACTGACCTTGTGGATCACGGTATTTTGCAGGGACATTGGCTTCCAATACAGTAGAAGATACTGGTTGTAGCAAACCTTGCTCTGCAGCCTGCCATAAGTTACCAGCATCAACGGTCAACAACATATCAGCAGGGGTATTTTGGCCTTCCGCTTTTAAACGTGCCATGAGCGGACCTGTGCTGTCTGTGACTAGCTCTACTTTGACACCTGTTTGCTCAGTATAGCGATCTAGCAATGGCTTAATAAGCTGCTCATTACGTGATGAGTAGATAGTAACCGTCTGACCATCAGCAGTCGTAGCTTCGTCAGTTGCTGTTTGCTGCTCAGCACCTGCTTCTGTTGACTCTACTTCTCCACTCTCTTCTGTGGTTGAAGAATTACTACAACCTGCCAGACCCAACATCATGCCAAATACGGCTGCAGGTAAGATAAGCTTCGTAGAGGTTAGATTAGCGCTGATAGCGTTCAATGACATGATTTTCCCCATAGTAATGCTATAAAAAAGTAAGACGAATGGTGAGACAGAATAATGGTGATTATAACTCTGGCTGCTAAGCGTTAGCAGTAGTCAGGCCATAATATATCAAAGCAACATACTAATGGAAGTGAGATTAATTATCAATACATTTGTTTAACTGACAAACCTACCAGCGATGAGCCTCTAGCACTGCTTTTTAAGAACTATTTTTACCAATATTCTCAATAGTTTAGTGCTAGCGATTTTCTTTACTCAAGCTAGAGCAACCACTGCCCTAAAATTGCATTGACCGCCGCTTCCGTACGCAGGATACGAGGTCCTATGTGCACAGGTGTGCAGCCCTGTGTTGACAAGAGTTCTACTTCATAATCAATCAAGCCACCTTCAGCACCTATGCAGACTATATTGGGTAGTTCTCGTGACGGTTGCCGTTGTAAAAACTCAGAAAAAGACTGCTGACTGTAAGGATGCGCGACAATTGCGCGGTTACTCATTAAACTTGGAAGTGTATCTTCAACAAATGGCTTAAAACGTTTTTGTAGTGTAACACTAGGAACAATCGTATCGATGCTTTGCTGTAGGCCTTCTAATACAAACTCGTCAATCCGTTCAAGCATCGGGCTTTGCCAGTAGCTTTTTTGGGTACGGTAACTATTGATAAGAATGATATCGCGCACACCCAGCGCCGTCATATCCATAATCAATCGTCTTAGCACCTTAGGACGCGGTAACGCCAAAATGACAGTTAGATCCAATTTTGCCGGCGGCGCAGTATTAAGCTGAACGTTATTTAATCGAATACTTTCAGAGTTGATACTTTTAATGATAGCCGTACCAAGATTGCCACCAATTTGTCCAATTTTAAGCGTGTCGCCGATGTTTGCGCCCAGCACTTTGGTCACATGGCTGACTTGAGACAAGGTATCGATTTTTGCTGTATCGGATGAGAAATTCTCAGCGGGCAATAATATACAGTTCATAAGGTCTCTGAGTTGGTATATTCTTCAATAACGTCTTCAATCATCGTAAATTGACGTGTCAGTACCGCTTGCTGCTGCACGGTTATTTGCTCGCCTGCTTGCCCTGCCTGTGCGGCTAATGACAAATTGCTTAGCCAGTTCTCCAGCTGTACATAGATACTTACAACGTCTTCACGGTTATAAGCGGTCTTCTTATGAGAGGGTTTATTGTTTGCCTTTAACTGGTTATCACTTGCCATCTGTGCGGCCGCACTATTTGAACTATCTGACTTAATCGGACAATAGAAACCATTACTTGGCTGATATAAAGCGCCTACACTAGCCAATTTATCTACCACGCTTTGGCATGATTGAGTGTAACGCCCCATCAGTACAGACGTAGCCACACTTGCAGGCTCCACTGGGTTATGTCCACCAATATCTACCAGCGAACCACCCACCAATGCTACATTTGCCAATGTATACCAAGTCATCATCTCACCCATACTATCTGCTAGATAGACTTGCGTGTCTGCATCAATCGCGTCACCATCACTGCGACGAGCCATGTTTAGTCCAGTTTTTTGAATGAGATCTGCTACTGCGTTAAAACGCTCAGGATGCCTAGGAACGATAATGAGCAACGTATCTGCTAATGCAGACTTAGACAGTAGTTGCTGCTGTAATAACAACGCTGCTGCCTCTTCGCCATCATGAGTACTCGCAGCTACCCACACAGGACGATCTACTATACCAAACTCTGCTCGTAGATCAGCTTTCTTACTATGGATACTACTATCTTCTATCGCTTTATCATCGAGTTTAGACGCATTGATAACCCATTTTAATGAGCCTGCCACACGAATTTGAGCGCTACTCGCCCCTAATTGCCGAAAGCGTTTGGCAGAGTCGCCGTCTTGCGTAATAATCAAAGAGAGATTTTTCATCATACTGGCACTGACTGCGCCAATCTTTTGATAACTCTGAAAAGAAGAAGCAGATAATCGACCATTGACTAAAATACTTGGAATACGATGCTCAGACAACTTGGTCAAAATATTTGCCCACAGCTCTGTTTCTACAAACAGTGCCGCGATAGGCTGTACATGGGTCAAGAAAGTCTCAATAACAGCAGAACTGTCAACTGGCACATAGCTATGGCTCATCTGACCCTGAGCTATTTTTTCTGCAAAACGGCTAGCGCCACGGGCAAAACCTGTCTGAGTCGTATTGGTCAACCATACTTGATAGCCGTTAGCCAATAACATATCTAGTAAAGGCGCGACCGTATTGGTCTCACCTAATGAGACAGCATGGCACCAAATTACCCCTTTGTCGATATTAGCATTTACCACTGGACGCGATGGATACTGCTTGCCAAAACGCTGATCGACTTCCTGCTGATAATTGTCATTTTTATGAGATCGACGCCACACTTGCAGACGATATAGTGGCTTTAGCAATCCAATAAGAGATTGATAATATAGAGGTGTCTTATGTATCGCACGACTAGGCTGTGATACAGGGTCAATTAGATTTGAAGCGTTGTCAGACGTGGTATTAGATGATGGCATGGAACAGCCCAGATTAGTTATGAATCAAACAATAAAAAGGGAAATGTAAAGCGCGCTAATTCTACCTGAATTTAAGCGGCAACAATAAGCTTTTAAAAAATTACTGAGTACATATTTATTAGATAACGATTGTTAGATAATGACTATTATCAGCAAAGCGACGACAATAATTGCACCAAATAATAGTTGATAACGCTTGGTGCTATGTTGTTCTTGCTTTTGCGTGGTCATCAGTACCTGTGCTTGCTGCCACTGCTGAACTAGATTGGCTGCTTCTGCGTGACCATTATCTGCCGCTTGCTCTAACCAGTATTTACCACTATCTATATCTTGAGATACCCCTACTCCTTGGTAGTAAATTTTACTGAGTAGGCGCTGAGCACGGCTGTCGTTTTTGCTGGCGGCTTGATTGACCCATTCAACGCCAAATTTTTTAGAATTATCACTGTCCGCTGTCAAACCTTCACCTAACAGCTCATACATGGCTAAACGTAGCATAGCCGCTGTATTACCATCTTTAGCAGCAGCTTGTAGTATTAGCATAGCTTTCTTTTTGGCCGCGATGTGATTATCTGAAAACATAACTTGGCGACGAGGTTTGTTCTGTTTGGCGATATGCCGCTCGAACTGATCCAGTACTTTGCGCGCTTGCTGATACTGCATATCACCAGTTGGTTGTGGCACCGTTATCTCGTCTAACTCTATGAGCAGCTGCGTAAACATTTCTGGCGTCGAGGTGCTTTTCACAGGTGACATAGGGTTGATGGGTTGTTGCGCTACTTTAGTCAGTTCAGGCTTTATTAGACTTACTGACTCAGAAGGTACTACGCGTGCCTGCAACTCAGTTACCGTATCAGATGGGTCTAAGCCACTCTTACTATCAGTTAAAACTGCATCGGCTTTTTTATGCTCAGCCTCTACTCTTACTTCCTCTGGCTTTTTAAAGGAAGCACTTAATTGGCTAGTACCGACATGCGCACCTGAATCTGTATCTGTGCTTGGAGCGATACTTTCAGCTACTTGATGAGTAATTACTTTATGCGTTGTTGCTTTACGATCTGTTAATGCGGACGTTGAATTAACATTGCTGCTTACAATATTTGGTAGTCTAAGGCTAACCGCTTGATACAGCCCACTATCTACTTGCTCGCCCTGTACTGCGTCAAACTGTCGATCAATATGACCAAACAGACGCAGCCCTATTGGCTCTAGGGCAAAAAACAAGCGCTCTGTACCCACGTTATCATTCTTATAACCAACTGCCATATGCTGATAAAAATCATCGGTGATCAATGACAGCTCAGGGTAACGCTTACGCAGCTCAAACCGTCCATACCAATGTGATTTGCTTTGCCACTGCTTCGCCAATACACGGCCAGTATAAAACGCCAAAAACACCATGAAATTACGATAGCGCTCATTGACCAACAGCGTCGTCTCATTCCATATACCGCTCTTGATCATTTCTCGGCGCACTTGAGACAATAGCGTGTCGATACGCTGTAAACTCTCAAGTGACTCGTCTAGCATACAAGTACGCAGCTCAGTCTCATAAGCGATACCACCTGCAATGGGACGCCCAGCCAAGAAGTCTTGCCAGTAGCCTTCTGCAGTATAGTCCAGTGGCGTTAAAGATGATGCAGACATAGACGGGCGTAACCTCTTTGCAAATAGACAAATTAAAAACTATAAGCTATAAAAATGATGTATTACTAAGACAATAGATCGATACTAGTAGATTACCTTACCCTAAAAATCAGAGTGCTACAATAAAGGACTAAACAAGCGCACAACATTATCAAACAAGCGTTTTGATCCGTGACGCTGTTGCCATTCATCACTATCCAAGATTCGACAATTTTCTAAATAGACTTCCTGACAGTCCGCTACTTGGGCAACCATTTCTGGCGTATAAATCGCCAAGCTGACTTCCATATTTAAATAAAAGCTACGCATATCAATATTGACAGTACCGAATAAACAGTAATCATCATCGATTACCACTGTTTTTGCGTGTAGCAAACCGCCCTTAAACAATGCAATCGTTACTCCAGCATCCAACAACTCTTGATAATAAGCCTGAGAAGCGTGTTGTACTAGAAATGAGTCAACCTTTTCAGGAACAATAATCGTTACATCAACACCACGCTTAGCCGCTATCGCCAGCGCACCCGATAGTGATTCATCTGGTACGAAGTAAGGTGTGGTAATGCGGATGCGCTTATTAGCACGATGAATCACAGTAACTAGCGTATTGTAAATCACATGTGCCGTCAGCTGCGGTGCTGAAGGGATAAGTTGTGCCAACACCTTGTCTACGACAGGCATTTTTGGTACGACAATCGAAGTGGCACCAATATCTGGCAGTTCGTGAGGATCAGTCGTATCCTCCAATACTTTCACTCGACTATTCAGGTCATTGATGGTTGGATTCATCACATATAACTTACGGGTGTAATTATTAACTCGCTGATGCAGCTCAGCAAGATTATCATTATTTTCAGCACCGATATCGGTAACAATGACCTTAGCCATCGCTGTATTGATACTCATAGAGTGCTGACCGGTCGTTCTTAGTGCCACATCAATCCATTGACCAACGTTTTTGTTTTGCTTAAAAAACCTCGGATCAACCAAGTTAAAACTACCGATATAGCCGATATGTTCGTCGATAACCACCATTTTGCGATGATTGCGCAAATCAGAACGTTTAAATAATGTCTTGAACAACCCCACTGGCAACGATTGATGGACATAGACACCTGCTTTTTCTAATTTACGATGCACGCTACTATTAATAAAGCTAAAGCTGCCCACACTATCGGCCAATATATGACATTCTACGCCGCGCTGCGCCGCTACGGATAGCGCTTCTATGACTTCTAATACCTGGCCTTTTGGATAGACAATATAAAATTCCATCAAAACAATATACTGGGCGGCATGAATGTCTTCAATCAACCGCTGAAAAATAGAAGCAGGATCCGTGAGCAACTGCATTTGGTGGTCAGGAAATACACCAAGCCCTGTCCAGCGAGTCCCTATCTGGCTAACACCGCGGTAGTTGGCTGGTAGTAAGTCCTGCCCTTTGTCAAAAATCAGGTTTTCACGCTGTGCCATATCATTCATCAAAATACTTGCCTGATCCACGCGGTCACGATAGCGCCGTCCAATCATAGGCTCACCGAGCAGGATATAAGCAATAAAACCAAATACTGGCAACGTGTAGAGTACAGCGACCCAAGCAATAGACACGCCAATATTTCGCTGCACAGAAACCACTCGCAGCGTCATTACTATCATAAGTACAATATTCAGCACCAAGCCTAGACCCGCCAAATCTCCCAAAGTCCAGCTGGTAAAAGTATCTTGAATAGTAAAAGTATTTATACTGGCCTCCATCAACCATATTTAGCAGACAATATGTGCTCAACGAATAAAGCATCCATAGTATAGTAGTTTTTCAGCACCAAACAACAAATAATGATAATAATTAGATTTTTGGCAATGCTATATAATACAAGGCTTTGCGTGCCATTTCGTATAGCTCACAAAGGCAATTTATAATTATTTTCTAAAAATATCAAAATAATATTTGACACCCAACTGTAAATCTATATAATACACTCCCACAGCAACGGAGCTTAGTGACAAACTAAAGAGCTCAGTTGATGTTGAATAAATTGCCTAGCAATTGTTCGAAGGGTGATTAGCTCAGTTGGTAGAGCGTCTGCCTTACACGCAGAATGTCGGCGGTTCGAATCCGTCATCACCCACCACTTCTTAGCAAGTGGCTAAACAAGCTAAGAGACCTAAGCAGCGGTAGTTCAGTTGGTTAGAATACCGGCCTGTCACGCCGGGGGTCGCGGGTTCGAGTCCCGTCCGCTGCGCCATATTTAAAACGAATTTAAACTCTCGAGTTTAAGCAAGTTTCGCCTCAAGTATTAGTTTACTTGAGGTTTTTTTGTGTCTGAATTTCCGCTTAAAGCCTTTATCCATAAGGGTTGGTTATTCTTTCTTTATCAACCCTTAAGAAGTAGTCCACTCTTTAATAATGTATTTTCTATAAGTCTGCATACATGCACTCTGCTTCTTGAAAATCGGTGACCAAGTGCTCGGTGACCAAACGGTGACCATTTTGTGACCAAGATTATTAAAAGTTGCTGATGGTAACTGACCCCCAAATTTTATGCTTATCGATAAGTTCAGGAGCTTAAAGGATCAGCCTCAAACTAAGTTTGAGGTAAAGACGGAAACCTTTCTACCCATTCACCGATAACCACTTTGTCAGTTTCAATACAAAATGGTATTGCCCACAACCTCAATTTTTCTGCTAAATGAAAACATTCCAAAGGTGTTTCGAACTGATGGTGTTTAGGATAAATAAGCATCATGTCTCCACACCCATTCAAATATTTGTGACCATAAGCAAATAGCTGATAAATATCATCCTGTTCTATATCAAAATTCTTTTTATTTGAGTTTATTAACTTCCATTTGGTATCAAGTACATGGTAATTTTTTCTTTCTCTACTGATTAATAGATCAGGCTTTAATTGAAAGCGCGATTTTAAACCTTTTTGGTCATTCACCATGTGCTTATTAGAAGCCTGTGTTGTTAGTTGCCAGGGCGACTTGATATCTCGTCGTAAGCATTTTGCCACATACTTCTCGAACAAAATTTCCATTGGGAATAACAATGCAATACCCCGATGCTCTCCCTTTTGAAAGTTTGGATTAAGCTTTTCAAGTATTAGTTGGCACCATGGCTTTATCGCTCGGTAGGATTGCAATATTTTGATGTCTGACCACTTATGCATTGAGTTTAGAGGCTCTCTAAGACTCGTTATAGGGTCTAAGATGTGTGAGAGCTCATTAGCCAGTCGCCAGTTCTCAGAACTCCTACAGTGCTGCTGTACGTAATCCAATGCTGTTTTGATTAGTTGGTTCTCAAGTCGATTTGGATGATAGACATCATGACGAATATGAAAAAGATGAGCTCGGCCAACCGTTTGCCTTTGTTGAACTGTAATATCAAGCTGGCCACGAATAAATCTACTTTCTTCTTCAATTCTTTGATAGTCAAATCTGAGCCCAGACGCTACCAGCTCCTTTAGCAAATATAAAAACTGGTAGTATATCCACTCATGAATAGGTAAGTTCATTCGATTGAGACTGGCAGATTGAGCCTCTTTATAGGATAGGTTTAATACGGAGCTTAGCATTTTGCATAAGACCTCTCTGCTCTTATCTGACTCTTGAGTACCTAATCCTGTCTTTGGTAGTATCTCAATACCTTCGCGGCAAGGGCTTTCCAAATAACCTACATAAGAATGCAACTGTAAGTAATTTGGACGCTTATAAGTAATAAACCGTCCATAGCTCTCTTTTTCACTTAATTCCACTAACCAATCAAAAGTTTCTTGCTCAATGATAGCCAAGTCTAAGCTAGGAAATACTGTCTGATCGGTAGTCAGCTGAGCATATTCTCTGACTTGAATCATTCTTCACCTGTAGCAGTATCAAAGTGAAATATCCTTTGGTAGGCTTTTGGCGTAGTAAATGCATCAGAATTAATATAATAGCGTCTATCTGCTGTAATTTGACTTAGAACTTTACTAGGAAAAAGTTGATTCATAGTAGGATTTATTTTTTCAGTCTGT
>NZ_JBQSVM010000009.1:0-88581 GCF_052376235.1 Psychrobacter sp. AOP7-A1-24
TAGATAAAGCCCCCTTCGATATAAGTCGAAGGGGGCTTTTCTTTGCGTCTATTTTATTCCTATTAAAAGCAGCTCAAGAGCTATGCTCGCAACTATCAGTGCTTTGCTTCGACAGCGTTCTCATCCTTCATCATCTCTCTATTTTAAAAGTAAAAGCCCGCAATGTTAATTTGTTAAGGGCTTTTCTTTGTAAGAGGTTGATAACATACTATGAAGGATCTAAATTGATAAATGCATCAGTTAGAGTGTTTACTAACCGTTAGGAAAGTTTATGGGTAAAGAACCAAGCTGGTATAAGTTTCAAGAAGATATTAAGACACACTTTGTTTCGTTGGGAGCTGATGCTAAGAGCAATGTTAGAGTTCAAGGCGTAAGAACTTGCCATGATATAGACGTACTCGTTAAGACTAGATTTTTAGGTGAGAATATTACTTGGATTGTTGAAGCTAAGCATTGGAAAAGTAAAGTAACTAAGACGCAAGTATTAGCACTGAGATCAATTGTAGACGATATAGGTGCAGACCGTGGTTTTATTATATCCGTAGCTGGTTTTCAAAGTGGCGCTTTTGAAGCAGCTAATAATACCAATGTAAAACTTAAAACCTTTGATGAACTGAAGGTTGATACTAAGGGACTGATTGAAACTGAGATTTTGAAGACATACCATAAGCGACTCTTACTTTTAGAAGATAGGTATTGGTCTCACTCTAAGAAATTGAGAATAAAATATGGTCTTTGACATGATACAGCAGACTATACAATGCAGTTTGTTAGACAGCAATTATTAGTGATAGCACGAACAGCGATTATGGCGGCAGAAGAACGTAAGTATCCTATAAATTTAGAGTCTTTTTTGAGGGAACAAAAAGGTGAAAAAGTTGCTCATAATTTTCAGCAACTTTCGATGTGGCTCAATCTTAATTTAAATTATTTCGATGAGAAGTTGCTAATTGCTGAGCTGAAAATGTACCAAAACGGTGATTATCAACCTTATATGGAATATAGGATTAGAGATGGTCAACTAACAAATACTGAAATTGCGGCTGACGCAATTTACAATTCTGGAAAAACTGTCAAAGAATATAAGTAAGGGCACTTTTTACTATAGGTTTATGTCAAAACTACTACTTCTTAAAACAACTCACCTATCTCAATGTCTTCCTCAAAATCAAATCCTAGCTGCTCGTTTTTGCGCAGGCGCATGAGCTCGATACGCAGCTTACGTCCTGCGATAAGCCTTAACACCTCGCGTTGCTGCTCTGTCGTCATATGATGCCATCGTTGGCGCTCGACTCGACTGCGCAGGCAACCAAAGCAATAGCCTTTTTTATTGCTTTGACAGACACCGATACAAGGGTTGTCAATGTCGAACAGCTCAAACTGTTGATTCATGACTCCTCCATAATGACTACCGTCATTCCTTTGACCTGCATAAAACCACTGTTTAACGTTATTATGTCGCAAATATTGACTAATAGTGTGCCATTTTATTGTTATTATTTTCGTCTAGCGGGTGCTATGCTTAGCTTTGATAGCCTTTATAAGATAATAATAACAAAATTAATAAGTGAGATGATACGTGAACTTGATTTATATCCATGGGTTGGACAGTAATGCCAACTCGACCAAAGGGGTTTTATTAGAAAAATATTGCCAGCGTCATTATTCTGATATTAATGTATTACGTCCTGATTTAAATAAATCTCCTGCGCAAGTGTGTGAGCAATTACTGTCTTTAATAGAAGAGCTAGATAATAATGCAGGTAGAAAATCAGCAGATAAGCAGACTGAATTATCCAATACTGTATTAATCGGTAGCTCATTGGGTGGGTACTTTTCTACCTTAATCAGTAACCAAATAGGTTGTCCTGCACTGCTATTAAACCCCAGTACGCAGCCTCATGTCACCCTACAGCGTTTTGCTGATTCGTCAGGGTTTAATCCCGACAGCAGTAATGAGTCATCGGATAACAAAACCCTGTACACGACAGCGGGCGGTTGGCAGATTACTCCTACAGATTTACAGTGGTTTGCAGGCCATCAGCTTTTATCAGTCAACTATCCCGATAAAGTTGCTGTGTTACTCAAAGAGGGCGATGAGCTATTAGATTCTGAATTGTCTAGAGCTTTTTATCTAAGTCAGGGCGCAACCGTAACAGTGCAAGCGGGTGGCAATCATCGCTTTAGTGACTTTGATGAGCAGCTACCTATGGTGATGAGTATCTTGCAAAGTTTAGTACAAGCCTAAATAGACGACATTATATGACGTAAGCGATGGACTATTGACGTTAAGGTCGCTATTTTTCGTTATAATGGTTCTATAGAATTAAACGCACGCGAACAGTTAAGGATGCATTTGTGAGTCAATATAATGCGCAATCGTTAGAAGTTTTAGAAGGTCTTGAGCCAGTCCGTCGTCGACCGGGTATGTATACCGATACCACACGCCCCAACCATTTGGCGCAAGAGGTCATTGATAACTCAGTTGATGAAGCGTTGGCTGGTTATGCGAAAACTATCAAGGTGCAATTGCATAGCGATGGGTCGTTGTCTGTTGAAGATGATGGGCGCGGTATGCCGACTGATATCCATCCTGAGTTTGGTCAATCTGGTATTGAGCTGATTTTAACCCGCTTGCATGCCGGTGGAAAATTTTCGACCTCTAATTACGAGGTATCAGGTGGTCTGCATGGCGTAGGTATTTCCGTCGTTAATGCGCTATCAACGCGTGTCGAGGTCACGGTATGGCGTGATAGCACACAGTTCGATATGGCATTTGAAAATGGCGCATCAGTTACGCCACTCACTGAGTCGGTAAGCTCGAATAAACGCAAACGTGGTACCAGAGTACATTTTTGGGCGGATGGTAGTTTCTTTGATACGCCCAAGTTTAATGTAAAACAGCTCAAACATAATTTAAAAGCGAAAGCGGTTTTAGCTGCTGGGCTGACGATTGAATTCACCGATCATATCAATGATGAAAAAGTTGTTTGGCAGTTTACAGATGGGGTGGTCGAGTATTTAAGTGAACAATTAGACGGTCTGGAAACATTGCCTGACGCACCGTTTTATTATAATTACGATGCGAAAGCGGGCGAACGCGCTGCTATTACTTTTGCACTATCTTGGTTGCCTGATGGTGGGACGCCAATTCAAGAAAGCTATGTCAATCTGATCCCGACAGCTCAGGGCGGTACGCACGTCAATGGTCTGCGTACGGGTATTTTAGAAGCACTGCGTGAGTTCTGCGATATTCATAACTTACTACCGCGTAGTGTGAAACTAACCGCAGAAGACGTTTGGGATGGGGTGAACTATATCCTATCCTTGAAGTTCTCTGAACCGCAGTTTTCTGGACAGACTAAAGAGCGTCTGTCCAGTCGTGAAGCAGCTGGCGCAGTTCAAACATTGGCAAAAGATGCTTTCAGTTTATGGTTGAATCAAAACGCAGATATGGGCACGCAAATCGCTGAATTGGCGATTAACAAAGCTGGACGTCGTCTAAAATCTGCCAAAAAAGTCGCTCGTAAGAAAATCACTCAAGGTCCAGCATTACCTGGCAAGTTGGCAGATTGCCGTGGTGATTTGCGTGATGGGGCAGAGTTGTTCTTAGTAGAGGGTGACTCTGCGGGCGGTAGTGCCAAGCAAGCGAGAGATCGTCATTATCAGGCGATATTACCTCTACGCGGCAAAATCCTAAATACGTGGGAAGTATCATCAGATACAGTACTATCAAGCCAAGAGATTCACGATATTGCCATTGCTATCGGTGTCGATCCTGCGTCTGATGATTTGTCCGAACTGCGTTATGACAAGATATGTATCTTAGCGGATGCTGACTCTGATGGACTACATATTGCGACATTGATTTGTGCTCTGTTTGTAAAGCATTTTCCTGCGCTAGTAGATGCAGGGCATCTGTTTGTGGCTATGCCGCCACTGTACCGAGTGGATGTGGGTAAAGAAGTACACTATGCGTTAGATGAGCCAGAGCTTGCACATATCTTAGCCAATGTACCGGGCAACAAAAAAGCTCAGATTACACGTTTTAAAGGACTTGGTGAAATGAGTGCTGAGCAACTACGTGAGACGACGATGAGCCGTGATACACGCCGTTTAGTACAGTTAGATATGGATGACATGGTACTGACCGCTAGCGTGATGGATATGTTACTAGCTAAGAAACGTGCCTCTGATCGTAAGTCGTGGCTTGAGAGCAAAGGTGATTTGGCCGATATTTCTTAAGAAGTATCGACGAGTCTAAAGAAATATGAGTACAGAATATCGTAACTGGACATTACTTATATTTATGGCTAAACGGTCTATCGCATAATAAAAGCACGCAAAATTTAGCCTAGCCACAAAATCTTAATGGTATTATGTCAGTACCTTTCACTATATTGTTCTGTCATGATACCGAAGATTTTTAACCGTTCTAAGTCTGCTACTACTGAATCTACACGCTCAAAGATACTGCCAAAGCTCAGTAGAAAACAAGTGGGTGACAAAGTGCCTAGGCGCGGTAATAAAGTGTCGCCTATCATTGGCTTATGGCTCATGAAGACTTTAGGATGGCGAACGGTTGGTGGTATTCCTAATATCTCTCAGGCTGTGGTTTTGGCACTGCCCCATACCTCTAATGTTGATGGCGTTTATGCACTTCCTAGTTTATTTGCGCTAGATTTAAAAATCAGTATCATGGCAAAGCATACGCTGTTTAGAGTGCCAGTATTGTCTCAGCTGCTGTACTGGATGGGAATTATACCGATCAATCGCACTGAAAAAGGCTCAGTATTACAAGCCAGTATCGATAAGTTTAAGACAGGTGAGCCCTTATTTTTGGGCTTATCACCAGAGGGTACACGGCAATATACCGAAAGCTGGAAGACAGGATTTTACTATCTGGCACTCGGTGCTGGCGTGCCTATCTTGCCCATTGCATTGGATTATAATACTAAAGAAGTTCGTTTTTTATCTGTGATACATCCAACTGGAGATATTGAAGCGGATTTACCAAAAATATATTCTCAGTATAAAGGGGTGTTACCAAGACACCTTGAGCGTTTGTCACAGCCACTACAAGACATCAATAATGCAGCTGAGTAAGCCAAATAGTATAAGTAATAGTTCAATCAGTTAAGTTATAGGTACTGGCTTTACTACAGATGCGAAGACTCAAGGTTATCTACAACTAAGTTCTGATAGTTGATATCAAAAAAGCCCCAGATATGATGATATCGAGGGCTTTTTTGAGTAATGCGCTTGAAGATTTATTAGCTTAAAAATCTAAAATTGTGGCTGTCCGTTAGAAGCGCTAACACCGCCATCGACAGGTAGGTTTACGCCAGTAATCATCGACGCATCATCACTTGCTAAGAAGGTAATTGCGGCAGCGATATTCTCTGGGGTTGCTAAACGTCCAAGCGGGCAGCGAGCTAAGAATTTATCTGTTTTAGATTCATTGTCTTGGATAGCCGTGGTCATATCGGTTTTGGTAACGCTTGGATTGACTGCATTTACGCGAACACCATCAGAACCATGATCTAATGCCAACGTGCGAGTTAAATTGGTCACACCAGCTTTAGCGGCATTGTAGGCCGCCATATTCCAGTCACCACCTACGCCCGAGAGTGATGAAATATTGACAATATTACCCTTTGATGCAATCAGGTGAGGCATAGCTGCTTGAGAGACGTAGAAGGTCCCGTTTAGATTTACATCGATAGCAGAGCGCCAATCATCAGCAGAGAGTTCTGTAATTTTACCTTGAGTTGCTTTGCCAGCATTATTTACTAAGATATCAATCTTGCCGAATTTGTCGATAGCGCGCTCAACCATTTCTTGTACTTGGCTTTGAACGCTAATGTCGCACGTAATAATAAGATAGTTATCAGTGTGAATCCAAGTACGATCTTGCGGCAACTCTTTGGCAGTTTCTTCTAGTGTTTCCGCTGTACGTCCCACTAGAACCACACTAGCGCCTTCCTCGGCAAAACGAATAGCCGTTGCACGGCCAATACCAGAACCTGCACCCGTTACAACGACGGTCTTTTCTTTAAAACGCTTCATAATGTTTAATCCTTATTATTATATAATAGTCATCAAGATTTAGATGATTATGGTTTCGATAAATTCAACTAAGTACAGTTAGTCATCCATAAACTTGCACACAAGCAATACTGCTTTGATATCATCATAACAAGTGATCGCTTTGAAAGCGACTGTCTCTGATAGTGCTTATGTAGCGTAATTTTTCATCATTCAGATATTTGTAATACGCGATAATCATGCTGCTAGTATTATGAGCTATCAGATGCGATATTTACCATACGATAATAGAAGGTTGGAATTTGTGTCCCATTCGATTACTACCATGCCCGACTGGGGTTACCTGACGACTGAACTAGTCAGCTATTTACAGGCAGACGCTAAGGCGGTGACTTTGGCGGGCATGCATACAATTGAGCATGAGTACAATGCTCAATATATCGCTCGTCACTATCAGTATCAGTTACCACTTGGCAAGCTACAGCTGTTGGAGCTGACACTATATCTACCCTATGATACAAAATCAGCTGAAATTGAGGCTGTACGTATGACCGCGGTAAAATCTGCTCTTACATGGTACAAATCATTATTATCTCAGAATGAAGACAATGAGTCAGTGGGTTACGAAGCTCTGATCTTTGATATTCAGCTTGTCGGAGGAAGTAGTAGTTTTAACAAAAACGATAGCATAGGTAAAACAACTAGTGCTCTACAGCGACTTAAACACAATTTTGGGTTTCGTTACTTTTTAGAAGATTTAGTTGTCGACATGAGCGAAAGCATGCAGCAGTTACAAGTATTTAGCTGGGATGATTGGTACTCGATCGCAGCAGCGGTACGAACGCCATGTGAATTGTGGCGTTTCTTAGCTTATCATTTAGAGCAGTTGCAGCATTCCGCCATAAACCATATCCCAAGTTTTGAGTCGGAAGACGATTTGGTTGAGCGTTTTTTACAAAGCCCAGATTTACTTGCCCCTGCCATTGCAGTCGACAATGTGCTCATCAAAAATGAAGCACAAGACGAACCTAATTCAGCACTGGTAGCTATCACGCTTGCATACAAAAACCAAAGTTCAACTGCTCAGATGTACCGTCAGCATATGATACAGGCAGCCACGATATGGTCTCAGCTAAGTATGCAGATGATAGATACGTATGGTAAAAAGCACGTAGCTAATAGCGATGAGCAGGCAGGAATACCACTCGCTCATTGGCAGCAACAACTACTAGATGAGTCTTTATTTTCGCGTCACGAGCTTATTCGTACGCTATATAGACACCCTAAACAAAGCGCATCACTGCAAAAAGATGGCTATGTCGTACACCAACATTCTTATGAAAGCTTAGGCCGACATTATGTACTGGTATTTTATGGTCAAGAGTCAAAAGGACCTAATAGCAAAGCCGCTGTCCAACCAAAGCTAGCAAATATCGCACAGGATGTTGCCACACGTTTACCAATTATTGAGCTGCATCATGTAGTCGTGCTTGGTATCGACTTTATCACTGAGAATAATGAGCATTTTTTTGATATTGATTTATGGATTCAGCCAGTTGATGCGATGACGCAAAGGGAGCGCCAGCTTACTAAGCAAATGCAAAAGTTAAAACAACAAGAGTTAGATAAGCAAAATAAGCCACCTTCTAGTAATTTAGATAGTGGTGAATCTGCGAAAGTAAAAACAAAAAAGCTACCCCAAGTACAGATGAATCTTACTATCCCAGCTCGAAAAGATAAGCATTAGATTGTAGGGTAAATTCTTTAAAAGAGATTGGATAGTAAGAACCACATACTTATTCATATATTTACTGACACAAAAAAAAGACAGCCTAGGCTGTCTCTTTTTTTATTTAAACTAAAATATCATAAATACTTATTTATTGAGGTCGTCATCAAGACCGCTACCAGGAAGTACGTCATCACTATTGTAGATGTCATTAGTATCAACACGTGGTGTTTCAACTATATCGGTACGTAAGTCGGTACTAGGTGTACTAGCAGCAGATGGCGTGTTTTCACGAACTGAATCAGCAACCTTTTCTTCAGTTGATGAACTTGGCTGTAGCGCAGATTTTGCTTTCGCTTCAGTGCGTTCATGATCCATCTTGTCCTGCATTTTACGTAGGAAGCGAGCTGCAGCTTCTTGACCACCAAGACCAAATGATAGGGCAAAAGCGACGGCTACTGCACCTAATGTTAGACCAAATGCTAGGTTAACGATTGAGTCTGCAATACCCATTGCTTTTAGACCCATGGCTAATACTAGGCCCATGATCAATACGCGTACGATGTTTGCTAGGAATTGTGAACCTTGCTCAGAACGTTCAACCACACCTGCAATAATATTAGCAAGCCAAAATCCGATAAATAGGATAATTGCGCCTAGGATGATATTCGCACCGAATGCGATAAACATTGTGATGATAGCTGAAATAGGCTCGAAACCTAATAAGTCAGCAGCTGCAATAGCAGCAAACAACATAGCAAAGAAGATGATTGCATAACCAACTAGGTCTGAGACTTTCTTATCACCCATAGCCTCTTGTAAACCTACTTTCGCAGGTAACTGATTGATTTGAGTGTTCTCAATCAGACCTTTAATGATGTTAGCAACCATGCGTACAACGTAGAAGGTTACTACTAGGATAGCCACTGCCATAAAGATGTTTGGCAATGCTTCCATAATTTTGTTGAGCATATTGGTCGCAGGGCGAGCAATCACTTCGATTTTCAGTGCGTTTAAAGCAGCAATGATGGTTGGAATGATAACCACAAGAAATGCTAATGAACCAGCAATATTAGGTAAGCTATTTTGCTCACTTAAACCTGCTTTTGTTGCCAATTCTTGTACATTGAAAGTAGAAACAAGATTGGTGACGATGCCGCGTACGACTTTGGCAATGATATAACCAACGACGAAGACTACACCAGCAATCAAGATATTAGGGATGAAACTAAAGATTTTATCGACCATATTAGTCAATGGTGCGAATAAACCATCAAGCTCTAGTTGACCAAGAACCATGGTCAATACAACTAGTAAGATGAACCAATAAACCATATCAGCAATTGTACTGCTCATTGGTTTTACACCAGCTTGTGCACTTAAGCGCTCATCCATAGAGGTTTTCGCGAGTGCAGCGTTAATCGCTGTACGTACAACAGTAGCCACGACCCAACCGATCACACCAAGTGCGATAGCGCCAATAAGATTAGGGATAAATGCCAATACTTGATTAACCATATTTGCGAACGGTGCCGAGATAGAGTTTAAGTTTAATTGGCTAAGTGCGCCTGAGATAGCAATGATAAAAATAAACCAGAAAACAATTTTAGAAATGATACCTTCAAGATCGTAGTTCTTACCAGTTGAAGAGTTCATACGCTGATTGAGATTGACTTTAGAGAGTACGCCGCGTACTAATGCTGCGATACCAAGGGCTACTAGCCAACCAATAACGAATATCAAAATAGCACCAATAATGGAGCCGATAGGCCCACCAAGATAGCCGTTAAAAGATGTGTACATTGGGTTCATCTTATCCTCCTTGAAGCATCTTATATAACTCGCCAAAAACAATATTCATATAGTGGTTAGTGAGCAAGACATACAGATGGTTATCATAAATAGTATTTTTAGAATCAGTTATATAGAGATGTTATCTCTTTTGAGTATAAGTTTTTATTAGCAGTATCTTTTATTTATATTACAGTGACACTTATATTAAGATGACTCTGCTCTCGACATCTGCTTATTCTTAATAAAATTAATACTCGGTTGCTTATCTTCTTAACTCATTCAGCTTAGCTGATGTATCAAGTGATTTAAAGACAGAAAGCTTTACCTGTTACTATATTTGTGTGATAACTTGTTATTATGATAAGAAATATTAACATAGACTATACAGTAACCCGAGAATTTTATGCAAAGCGTGGTTCCCAAAACTAAGATTTGTTATCATAGAGGAATGTGACATCTCGCCACTATTCTTACAATTAGAGAGTACTTTATGAAAAAAATCACTACTTTAGGCGTTAGTGCACTTGCTAGCGCTATGTTGTTAGTAACAGGCTGTAGCACCAATAATGGCAATCAAGAAACAGCCGCTCAAAGTGTTTCCATTACCGAACAAAGCCCAGCTAGTGAAAAAATAGGTTATAGCTTAGGTTTCATGATGGCAGAAGGCAATAAAGACGCTGTCAAAGATCTAGATCTAAATACTTTTGAAAAAGGCTTCCGTGATGGTTACGAAGGCAATGAATCAGCATTGACCCAAGAGCAAATGCAACAAGTATTGATGGACTATCAAAAAGAGCAAGAAGAGCAGTTTGTTGAAGAAATGGAAACCAAGGCAACAGAAAATAAAGCCGCTGGTACCAAATTCTTAGCAGAAAATGCTAAAAAAGAAGGCGTGAAGCAAACAGAGTCTGGTTTACAGTATAAGGTCATTGAAGCAGGTACTGGACAATCTCCAGAAGCAACTGACGTAGTCGAAGTAAACTACGAAGGTAAACTGATTGATGGCACGGTATTTGATAGCTCTTATGAGCGCGGTGAGCCAATTGAGTTCCCACTAAACCAAGTAATCGCTGGCTGGACTGAAGGTCTACAGCTGATGAAAGAAGGCGGAAAGTACGAGTTCTATATCCCATCAGACATCGCTTATGGCGAAGCGGGTAATGCTGGTATCGAGCCTAACAGTACACTTATCTTTACTGTTGAGCTGTTAGCAGTAAAATAAGTATCTAGAGCAGATGTTAATTATCTAGATATTTAGTTATAAAAAAGCCCTCATTATTTTATGAGGGCTTTTTTATGATCTGTACTTTATGACAAATTGATATCAATTTGGCGATAAATTATAAATTTTTCTGAAAGACTTTAGAGTTACGACCATTGTGGTATTTCTCTAGACGTGCTTCAGGTAAAGCGCTGGCTTCAACTTCAGCAAAGCCTTGCTCGACGAACCAGTGTTCAGTGCGAGTAGTCAAAACAAACAGCTTATACAAACCATGGCTGCGTGCTTGCTGCTCTAGAAACGCTAACAAATCAGCACCGCGGCTGCCATTACGGTACTCAGGACGTACCGCAACACAGGCAACTTCTGCTGATTCTGAATCTAGCGTATGCAATGCTGCACAGCCCAAAATCATACCATCACGCTCAATCACACTGTAATTGTCAATCTCTTGCTCCAAGCGCTCGCGTGAACGACTGACCAAAATGCCTTGCTCTTCTAGAGGCGATAGTAGTTCAATAAGACCTACTACGTCATCGATATTGGCACGACGAATTTCTTCATAAGGGTCATGGCTAATCAGCGTACCAGAACCATCACGTGTGAATAGCTCTTCTAACAATGCGCCGTTTTTGGCATACGAGATGATATGCGTGCGATGGACGCCTTGTCGACATGCCAAGCTTGCACAGTTCAAGAAATAATTGATTTCACAATTTAAGTCACGATCACGTAAGAAGCGATCAACTTCGTTTGGAATCATTTCGCGTAATAAACGATCATCGTCATTGATACCCGCCTCTTCACCCAAGAATATAAGCTTGTCAGCACCAAGCTCTACAGCAGCGCTAAGCGCCACATCTTCGGCTAATAGGTTAAACACTTCGCCAGTCGCAGAGTAGCCCATAGAGCCTAAAACAACGATATGGTCATGAAGTAGGTTGTTTTTGATGGCATCCACATCGATAGAACGCACTTCTCCCGTCATTTGGTAGTCAACACCTTCACGGATACCATAAGGACGAGCTGTCACAAAATTGCCCGATATTGCATCGATACGTGAGCCATACATCGGAGAGTTGGCCAGTCCCATCGATAGCTGAGCTTCAATCTGTAAACGAATAGCACCAACGGCCTGTAAGATAGATGGCATCGCTGCACGCGGCGTAATACGGATATCTTGATGTAGCGGAGATTCAATGTTGGTATCTTTTAAGTTATTTTCGATTTGCGGTCGTGCCCCGTGTACCAGTACCAGCTTGATACCCAAGCTATGCAACAAGGCAAAATCGTGAATAAGTGTGCTGAAATTTGCATGATTGACCGCTTCACCACCAAACATGATCACGAAAGTTTTGCCGCGATGGGTATTAATGTAGGGTGCAGAGTTACGGAACCAATGGACGTATTCAGGGTTGATCTGGGGCATGGAGCTAGTAGTCATAATGGGAGCAGTAGTCGTTAGAATCAGAAAAAGGGCGCAGCAAAAAAATGCTTAACGCTAAAGATTTACCATAGCAAAAAACGCGGTTATGAGCTATCTTTTATTTCAGCTGTATTCGAGCATTCTTATTGCCAATCGCTGATATACACAACCTCAACACTGGGTTAATGTACCCACAAACGCTTTTTGTTATGCTAAGCGCTATTGCTTTACAGATATTGAGCGAAGATAATCAGGTTAGATAAGTGAGTTCATATGTTTGACAGATTGTATGAACTATTCCACAGCGATATCTTATATACGTCGTAAGGCTTTTTAACTGTTGAACAAATTATAAAAATAACTTAACTTGCACCATCTGTGTTTTACCGATATATCAACCAGGGATAATGAAAATCATGAAAAAAAGTAACCAGTTTGCTAGCCCGTTCAGTGCTTGGAGCGGCCACCGCTTATTTCACGTTGTTGCCGGTACGCTCATCGGTGCAATGGTAGTTACACAAGCCTCAGCGATGCTGCCAACACCAGAGCAAGCGGTTGATAGCTCAATGGCTATTCAAGCAAATACCAGTAAGAGCAGCAACTCAAGCGCTCAAGCCGTTAACAGTAAAATTACAGCGTCATTGGTCAGCGTTGACGCCAACGGTCAAGAGATACTCGTCCCTGTGGATACCAACACTCGTTTGCAGTCAGGCAATGTATTGGAGTATCAAGGATATTTTACCAATACCAATGCAGATCGTGTACGCAAAATGACTGTTACGATGAGCATCCCAGAGCAGGTAGAACTATTAGAAACCGTAGCTCCTGAATTCCCGTATGGCAGTGTAGATGGCAATAACTTTTCTCGTATGCCGTTACGTACCAAAGTTGATAATCAGCTACAAGACGTCGCGCTTAAATACTATAAAGCGGTACGTTGGGACTTAGAAGGCGTAGGTCTAAATGATACCGTCGCCGTAAAATACCGTGCCCGTGTTAAATAGTTCTGAATATTTGGTTTAGCATCAATATAGTTAGCATTGAAAGTAGTTAGCACTAAAAGCTATCAATAAAAAAGCACCGCAGTTTATAGCTGCGGTGCTTTTTCGTGATGTAAGAGGATATTTAACAATCTCACTGATAAGTAACTAATAATACTCAACTACAGCGTGGCATATTGGCTACTAGATTTCTCTTGGATAAGTTGTTTGATGGCACTGATTTGTGGCGTGGTAGCTTGAGTGCCTGCTTGTATTAAACTGCGCCGCTGCCGAGTATCTATTGAACTGTTACGACCGACATTGGGAGTAATAGTAATATCCGCCCGATCCCGCTCACTCTGAGTTGATGCGGAGCGATTAGCAGTCAGGTTGGTAGCTAGAGTATTGGTTTCTAGAAAGCCCCAAAAGTCACTTAATGAGTTAATAGTCGGTATTTGATTGTTAGTATTATCACTGCCTTTAAATCCCGTCACATCAACAGCAATGACGATGTCAGCACCCAAGTCATAAGCGCTATCTACGGGTACTAAACTGACCACACCGCCATCAATGTATTTTTTACCGACTTTTTCAGGAATGCGCGGGGCAATAAAAATATTGGGTACGCTGCAGGACGCTTGTACCGCAAGGCCTACATTCCCAGTGGTAAAGACTGTTTTCTTTAGAGTGTGTTTTTCTGCTGCGATTGCTGCAAAGGCAATGGGGAAGTCCTCTATGGCTTTTGCATTTACCTTATCATTAATAAAGTTTTTTAACTTAATACCTTCGATAAATCCTTGGTTGGACAAGGTAAAGTCTGTGAGCTGGCTATCAGTAGTGGTCAGTGCTAATTGCTCAAGCTGGGCAGGCGTGTAGCCACTGGCGTATAAGCTGCCAATCAAGCTACCCACACTTGTACCGACCACCAATGTTGGTTTGATACCGTTTTCTTCTAGCGCCTTGATGACACCTACATGAGCAAATCCTTTCGCACCGCCACCACCCAAAACTAGTGCGACAGTAGGGGTGTCAATAACAGGCTCTGGTGTGGCGGGAGTAGTCGATGGTAAGGTGCTACATGCACTAATATACAAACCGAGAAAGGTTATTAAGCTTAACTTCAGTAGTTTTAGACTATCAAGAATTAGTTTGTGACGAATCAGATTGTGATGAAACTGACGAGGCAAAGCAGAAATAAGCATAGAAAAACACCTTATGAAATTGCCATAATTCAAAAAATAAGCCATCAGTTATTGGTATGATGATAAGAAGCGGTTTATCTATAGTAGACGGATTATATAGAGACGGTTTTATTATATAGCCTAGCATAAGCGATTGTATTGTCAGCTATAATGAAACGAGTCGACGTTTTTGTGCATACTATTGTGATAGCTGTTCTGTGGTACAAATCATCATGTGCAGCATATTAAAAATGCTTGATTTAATATATAAAAATTAAAAATAATATTGTTAGGATCTTTAATGCCAGTATCGGAGAGTCATACCTCAGCCAACTCGTCAGATCATTTTAAATCTGATATACCACTATCAGCATTAGATATGCCAGTGTCTGCGCTTGCAGGTGTGGGAGTAAAAGTAGCGGAACAGTTGGCGCAATTGAATATCAAGCGGATATTCGATTTGCTATTACATTTGCCCCGTGACTATGAGGATCGCAGTCGGCTGGTATCAATCGCCGATGTAGAGCATGGACAATCAGCGCTAATTACAGGTCACATTGTCCATGTCGATACCAAGCGCAGTGGAATGACTGTGACAGTGGACGATGATACGGGTACGATATCGTTGCGGTTTTTTAAGGTCTATCGTGGTCTGGTACAAACCATGAATTTGGGGACACGCTTACAGCTATTTGGTGAAGTTAAAGTCAGCCGTTATGGTAAGCAGATACATCATCCTGAATATCAAATTATCACTGATAATACAGTCATGACCGATACGGGACTGCAGCCTATTTATCCTACTGTCAAAGGTCTACATCAAAACAAGTTGCGCACTTTGATTAAGCTAGCATTGCAAACAGTTCGGAGCCAAGGTCTACCAATGACATTGTTTACGGCTGAGGATTTTGCAGTTGTATCAGATCTGCCATTAGTGCCTTTTGAGCCATCTAAATCAGCGGTGTCAGAGGCCGAATATGCCGAAGATATTTTCTCGACGTTAGCACGCAGCGTACCTGATAATGCGATTGGCAATAGCGTATACAAACCCAGTCCCTCTACCTATCAGGCAGATAATGACATACATAGCGTCGCAGCAGGCATTGCTCAGCATAATGTCTATAATTTAACGATATTTGAAGCATTGGTACTGCTGCACACGCCGCCTACTTATATCAGCGCATCTCAGCAATACAAATTATTAACGCAACTCAGCGCTCGTACGCATGCTGCCTGCCAGCGCTTGATTATTGAAGAATTAACGGCGCATCAGCTTAGTCTGCTATACCGTCGCCAACAGCTACATCAGCATAAAGCGCCTAAATGCACTACCAACAGTCCTCTTGCTGATAAGCTGTTTTCTACATTGCCTTTTGATTTAACGGGTGCGCAAAAAAGAGTGATGAAAGACATCATTGCAGACATGGCCACCTCAATTCCGATGTTACGATTGGTACAAGGGGATGTGGGTGCTGGCAAGACGTTGGTTGCAGCAGGGGCGGCGAGTTATGCGCTCGACAGTGGCTGGCAGGTCGCGGTAATGGCACCGACTGAGATTTTAGCAGAGCAGCATCTACTGAACTTTAAGCAGTGGTTTGAGCCATTGGGTATCGGTGTCGGTTGGCTCGCAGGTAAGCAAACGGCCAAACAGCGCCGCGAAGCGTTAGAAGCGGTGAGCGAGAATACCGTACAAATCGTCGTCGGCACGCATGCGTTGTTTCAAGAGCAAGTTCAGTTCGCTAAGTTAGGTTTGGTTATCATTGATGAGCAGCATCGTTTTGGTGTTGAGCAGCGCATGGCATTGACTAATAAAGGCGTAGCTAATAGCACACCGCACCAGCTAATCATGACCGCAACACCGATTCCAAGAACCTTAGCGATGAGTGTCTATGGTGATATGGATACCTCAATAATCGATGAGTTGCCACCGGGGCGTACCCCAATCACGACGGTAACCATCGATCGCAATCGACGCGATGAGGTGATAGAACGTATTGCGATTAATTGCGAAGCAGGCAGGCAAGCGTACTGGGTATGCTCACTGGTAGAAGCATCTAGCGTATTGGATGCGCAAGCAGCTGAAGCCACGTATGAGGATTTGAATGAACGTCTAGATATTCGTATTGGACTGGTACATGGCAAAATGAAGTCTGCCGATAAGCAAGCCATCATGCAGGAGTTCAAAGCAGGTAATCTGGACTTGTTGATTGCGACGACTGTCATCGAGGTAGGGGTTGATGTGCCCAATGCGTCGCTCATGGTTATCGAAAATGCAGAGCGTCTGGGACTATCACAATTGCATCAGCTGCGCGGACGAGTCGGACGTGGATCGACCAAAAGCTTCTGTGTACTGTTGTATCAAAAGCCACTATCGGAGACAGGCACAGAGCGACTAAATGTCCTACGTGATAGTACCGATGGCTTTGTCATTGCTCAAAAAGACTTAGAACTACGTGGGCCAGGAGAGCTGTTAGGTAAGCGTCAAACGGGTAACGTTGGCTACTATCTGGCCGATCTAATCCGTGATGAGCAATTATTTGCTATTGCTCAGCGGTTAGCTAAGCATTTGATAGCAGACCCTGCGCGAAAAGCAGATGTTAGTCAATTGATTCATCGATGGATGCCTGAGGCGAGTCGTTATACCAATGCTTAACGGCTAGCATTCAGTGTCTAGTACATAGACGATATTCCATCCATAGTCAGTCGTTGAATATATGAGGTATTCAATGACTGGCTATGTGTGCCTTTATTTCTTTAACTTAGTCGATATGTCTTTAACATTGCACATATATTTTGTTTAAGTTTCAATTAAATTTATGAACGCTAGACACTATACATAAAAATAAGATGATGACTAAATATATGCTATTCTCGATAATTTGATGAACTATTATAATAATAAACAGTGCTTTAGAGAACATTGTAATACTCTCTGTAAGTAACGTTCATAGACATACATCAGGCTCTCCAAACATTGCTTCGATTGCGTGCCACTTTTTATTATTGCTGTGACTGATTGATATTTTTAGTCACGCTATATCAAGTATTTCAATATTGACTGTACCTATAGAGAGTTACCATGAGCGATTTTGAAGAAACCCACTCTAAGCCGTCAGCTGAATCTGAGTTACCGCCATATCGTCAAACTGACACTTCACCTCAAAGAGCATCTTCAAAACCACAAATATGGTTGTGGCCCGTATTGGTAGCCGTGCTAGTAATTGGGGTGCTGCTTGGCAAGTATTGGGGCAATGATGGTAGTACCGCTGTAGATGAGTCGTCAGCTTCTAATTCTGTCGCAAACGATCAGTCAACCGGTAGCAATACCAGTATTGAGCAATCGGTACTCTCAGTAGAAACAGTCAGTCCAAGCCAAGATGATATCGGTAGCACGCTCAGTGCCGATGGAACTATCAATGCTAAAGATACTGCGAATGTCAGCGCCAAAGTCAATGGCGTAGCTATCGAACGTATCTTGGTCGAAGAAGGCGACCGCGTCAGAGCGGGTCAAGTCTTAGCCGTATTCGATACCGATGCTATGGAACAGCAAGTGCTACAGGCGAAAGCAGATGTCGCAGAAGCGGAAGCCACCCTTGCCAATGCTAGCGCTGACGCTGCACGTGTGCTGCCATTGATCGATATTGACGCTATCAGTAAACAAGAAGCCGACCGCTACCGCACCTCTGAAGTACGTGCCAGAGCTTCTTTGCAAGCATCAAGAGCCCGTCTGAGTAATCAGCGTTTGACATTAGAGAATGCAAAAGTCGTCGCTCCTGTCAGCGGTATTATTAGTGAAAAAGTGGTAGAAGTCGGTCAAGTGGCAGGCGGGGAACCGCTATTTACGATTATCAAAGGCGGTGTTCTAGAGTGGCGAGCAGAGTTAGATCCTAAGCTCATCGGTGATATAAACATCGGTACGCCTGTACAAGTCAGTCTGCCAGGTGGTGATAAAGTGATGGGGCAGGTGAGCCGTATCGCACCAACCGCAGATAACAACCGCCAAATTACGATTTATGCCAGCCTAGCCGCCAACTCAAAGATGCGTGCAGGCATGTATCAAACAGGCGAGTTCGTCTTGGGAAGTACCAGTACGCAAACGATTCCGAATAGCGCCGTTGTCAGCAATGATGGTTATGATTATGTGATGCTCGTTACTGAGTCGACTACTCGAGATGATCGGTCGATGGGACGTATCAAGCAGCAGCGAGTGACATTAGGTGAGCGATTGGGCGATAGCGTAGCAGTGTTAGAGCCTTTGCCAGATGACAGTCGTATCGTAAAGCAGGGCGGTAGCTTCTTAAATGATGGTGACCTAGTGCGTATTGTTAATGGTGTGTCTCAAGCCAGTAAGCCAGTGCAGGCACAGCCATGAGCTTAAACGTCTCCGCTTATTCGATTAAAAATCCGCTCGTTGCTATCCTGCTGTTTGTGCTGCTGACGTTGGGCGGTATTTACGGTTTCATGAAAATGAAAGTCCAGCAGTTTCCGGACATAGACTTGCCAGCGGTGGTAGTCACGGTCACGCTACCGGGTGCTGCGCCTTCACAGCTAGAGAACGATATCGCCAAAAAAATTGAGAACAAACTGACCAGTATCGAAGGCGTGAGTCATATTCGTACCACGTTACAGACGGGTGCGGCGACCATTGCCACTGAGTTTACCTTAGAAAAAGACATTCAAGAAGCGGTAGACGATGTGCGGTCAGCAGTTGGCGAAGTACGTGGCGATCTACCAGCTGCAGCCAACGATCCCATTATTACCAAAGTATCTACTGCTGGGTTTCCAGTGGTTACGTACTCTGTCGCTGCTGAAAATATGAGCGTGGAGGATTTATCTTGGTTTGTTGATGATACCGTTACCAAGCGGCTATCTGACATACCAGGCGTAAGTACCGTGAGCCGCGTTGGCGGACTACAGCGTGAGATTACGGTTGCTGCTGACCCAATTGCGTTGAGTGGTCTAAAGTTTTCTATTTCGCAATTATCGCAGCAAATCGCTGGTATTCAGCAGGACAGCTCTGGTGGAGAGGCAGAAGTTGGCAATACCACTCAGACCATCCGTGTTCTTGGTGCTGTTGAGCGAGCAAATGAGCTAAATGATTTGCAAGTGGCTGTCCCTACAGGGGGCACACAAGCTTTAGGTCGTATGGCAAAAATCACTGATGGCGCAGCAGATCCAAGCTCGATTGCTAAGCTGGACGGTCAAACAGTGGTGGCATTTAATATCACTCGATCACGCGGTGCCAGTGAAGTTGATGTGATGGATCTGGTTGATAAAGAACTTGCCAGGCTGACTGCTGATGTTGGTAATATCAGTATTGAGAAAGTCTATGACCGAGCGACACCCATTGCAGAGGATTATGAAGCCTCATTAAGAATGCTCATCGAGGGTGGTCTGCTAGCTGTAGTCGTAGTCTTCCTGTTTTTGCGTAATATTCGAGCGACTATTGTTGCCGCGGTCGCTTTACCGCTATCGGTCATTCCAACCTTTTTAGGTATGTATCTGTTTGGCTTTAGTCTTAACATCATCTCACTACTGGCATTGTCATTGGTCATTGGGGTGCTGGTCGATGATGCAATCGTTGAAGTCGAAAACATCATACGCCATCTACGTATGGGTAAGACGCCTTATGAAGCGGCGATGGAAGCTGCTGATGAAATCGGTCTTGCCGTTGTCGCCACCACTTTTACTTTGATTGCAGTGTTTTTACCAACGGCCTTTATGGGCGGTATCGTTGGACAGTTTTTCCGTCAGTTCGGTTGGACGGCTGCCTTATCAATTTTTGCCTCGCTGATGGTGGCGCGCTTGATTACCCCGATGATGGCAGCTTATATCTTGCGACCTGAGAAAAAACACGTCGAAAAACAAAGCGCGATGATGAAGTACTATCTCAAGATTGTATCTTGGACCCTACATCATCGCTGGCTAACCATGGGTGCAACGCTTGTTTTATTTGTAGCATCATTAGCTTTGGTTAAGCTATTACCAACGTCATTTATTCCCGATAATGATATCGATCAAACTCGAGTGGCTATTGAGCTGACGCCTGACGTGTCGTTGGCAGATACTGAGCGCGTGGCGGCGCTAGCAAGTACTCGCATTTTGGCCATGCCTGAGGTGACCAATATCTTCACCTCAGTAGGAGAGGCGCAGGCATCGATGGGGGCGTCAGATGGTGGTGGCGGTAAGGCTGAAAACATCGCAGGCTTGGATATCGTACTTGCCCCGCGTGCAGAACGAGGCACGAAGCAAGAGATAGAGCGCAAAATTAGTAAGCTGATGACCGAGGTGCCAGGAGCACGATTTACGGTCGGTCTATCGAGTGGCGGTGAGAGTGGCTATAATTTTTCATTGACCAGTACCAATCCGCAACTGCTCGAACAGACTGCACAAAAAATCATGTCTGAGATTCGAGGTCTACCAAGTGCAGGTGCGGTAACCAGTGATCGCAGCTTGCCACGACAAGAGCTAACGGTAACGCCAGATAGATTGGCAATGGCGGATAAAGGGGTTACCACGCAAGATATCGCTACGACTTTACGTGTCGCTACTGTAGGCGATTACGAACAACGACTGTCCAAGCTCAATCTTGATACACGCCAAATACCGATTGTGGTACGTCTACCTGATGTGGCTAAGCAAAATGTTAGCCAGCTAGAAGGCTTGTATGTGCCGAGTACCATGCCTGCAGGTCAAGGCGTACGTGTCGGTGAGGTTGCTACGCTAGACTTTGGCACTGGGCCTGCACAGATTAGCAGACTGGATCGAGAGCGTGCTATTAGTATCACGGTACAACCTACGAGTGGCGAGCTTGGCGATTTGGTACAAGCGGTCAAAGCAGTTCCGACTATGCAGCAACTGCCGCCTTCAATTACTATCATCGATCAGGGCCAAGCTGAAAATATGGCAGAGCTCTTTAGTGGCTTTATCAT
Source organism: Psychrobacter sp. AOP7-A1-24 (assembly GCF_052376235.1). Taxonomy (NCBI): domain Bacteria; kingdom Pseudomonadati; phylum Pseudomonadota; class Gammaproteobacteria; order Moraxellales; family Moraxellaceae; genus Psychrobacter; species Psychrobacter sp. AOP7-A1-24. The sequence continues at coordinate 21,310 of NZ_JBQSVM010000009.1, forward strand.
TGCGATGTCTGTCGGTGTGGTTTGTATTTTAGGTGTGCTTATTTTACTGTTTGGTCGTTTGTTGCAGCCTTTTACTATTCTGATGGCGCTACCTCTATCAATCGGTGGTGCGTTTGTCGGCTTGGTTATTACCAATAGTAGCTTATCGATGCCTTCGATGATTGGTTTTATTATGCTTATGGGTATTGCGACCAAAAACTCGATTCTATTGGTCGACTATGCGTTGATTGCTCAGCGCCGAGGGTTGGCACGTTTTGAAGCCATCGTAGATGCATGTCGTAAGCGTGCACGGCCTATCATCATGACGACCATTGCGATGGGTGCAGGTATGTTGCCATTGGTATTTGGTTGGGGCGATGCAGATCCTACTTTTAGGCGACCGATGGCAGCAGCGGTACTGGGTGGTCTGGTAACTTCTACGCTATTGAGCTTGGTTGTTATTCCTGTTGTCTATACTTTGATGGATGATTTATCAGGATGGTTTGCTAAATGGTTAGCGCCACATGGTAAACCTAGTGACCTCTAATAGTCACTTCTCATAGAAAGCCAAATAGCTAACCAAATAGTTAGCTAAGACACGACACAATAGTAGCAACGTAAGAAATGATAAACACACTCTCAGTTAGGTCGTATACTGATTAAACTAGAGTGTATTCTCATAACTTTGATCAGATTGTGTTGTCTTTGCGAGGAGCAATCAATAACAAAGTTGGAAGCTATACTAAAAAATTATCTTGAGTGCATGTATTGTCGACAAAGTAAGTGAAAAACACTACTTTAGTGCTTGCTGAAGAGAATGAACGGCTTATCGTTTTAACGGCAGGGGGCAATAGCTAGTATTCATATATCATGGATTGTTTTATATGGGTTTTGACTCCTTAACTATCTTAGCAAATGAGCGTCATTAAACTGACATTTCAATATCCTACAATCTGAATTCCTAAATGACTATCAGTGGAATCCATAAAGATGACCTCCAAATCCTTGCTAACCTTAGCAATAGCTTCCTTATCTATTTTAAGTCATGTCGCAACAGCAGCGGTAGAGTATCCAGCTACTCTTGAGTCTCACGCCATACTGCCTGCTAAAACTTTTATCGATGCCCCTTTTGATGCCCCTGAAGATCTAAAAGTCAGCGGTAAATATACCACGGGTCAATATGTCAGTGAAGTAGGGAGTGTTGAGGGGAAGTCATACAATCGTCCGACAGGTGTGAGCTTGCCGTTTAATGGACAACCTGTACAAGGTAGCTCTGGCATTAAGTATATGGACGATGGTACGTACTGGATATTGACTGATAATGGTTATGGCAGTAAGGCTAACTCACCTGATGCGATGTTGTTTATTCGTCAATACCATATAGACTGGAATACAGGGGTGTTTAAGCCAATTAAGACCATATTCTTCAATGATGCTGATCATGTAATGACGCACCGTATTGTTCACGAAGGAACGGATAATCGCTATTTAACTGGTGCTGACTTTGACTTAGAGAGCTTCCAGTTTATCGATGGGGATATTTGGATAGGTGAAGAGTTTGGACCTTGGTTGCTTCAATTCGATAGCACAGGTAAGTTAAAATCAGTCCATGATACAGTGGTCGATGGCGATATAAAACGTTCTCCTGATCATCCTGCGCTTAAACTAGCAGGGGCACCTGATGGTGACACACCAAATTATGACACCAAGCGTTCAAAAGGGTTTGAAGGTATGGCTTCTTCACCTAATGAGCGCTATTTGTATCCTTTATTAGAAGGAGCCATATACGATCATAAGACTAAGGCATATGAATCGGTAAACGGACAGAACTATCTGCGAATCTTAGAGTTTGATACTAAACGGAAGCAGTATACGGGCAAAAGCTGGAAATATGTTTTGGACAGTAATGAGTATGCTATCGGTGATTTTAATATGATTGATGATACTTATGGTCTGATTATCGAGCGTGATAATTTAGAGGGCACATCAGATCAAGTATGTTCTAATAACGCTCAAGATACGACTAAGTGTTTTGAAAATCCTGCCGACTATAAGCGTGTTTACAAAGTGGCACTCGATCAAAACAGTGACATAGTACGTAAGGTAGCTTACATTGATTTGATGAGCATTGAAGATCCAAAAAGTGTGTCTAAAAAGCCACTGGTCAATAGCAAGCTTACGTTTCCATTTTTCACTATTGAAAATGTTGATATCGTAGATTCGAGCCACATTGTGGTCGGTAATGACAACAATCTACCATTTTCATCGAGTAGGCTTCCTAACCAAGCAGATGATAGTGAGCTGGCGTTGCTAGAGGTGAAGGATTTCTTATTAGCAGCTAAATAATGGTTAACTAACTTTACCCAAAACCTTAATGCTTACTATAAACGCTCATAAAATATGAGCGTTTTTTTTGACTAGTAAAAAACAACACAATCGCATCTGTTGCTCATAAGAAGGAACGAGGTAGTATTCTTAAATTATGCCTTTGAAAAACTTAGAACCTATCTTGTTCAGATAAAAATATAGAAAATGTGCTTACTTTTATTTAATAGCTTTGTTTTGATTAGCGCAGAAAACTCCTTGTAATTCTCAACCCTCTTGGCATGAAAGACCATCCTAAACTCTGTGTAATTGACCTCTACCGTCAATGTAGTACATTCAAACTTAGGATGTTTTAGTTGATCGGCTCGCGAAAATCTTTTAGTTATGCCTCAAGGGAATCAATGATAGCAGACTATTTTAAGTGTTGATGTTTATCAGAGCGTATCTTAGAGCATCATCCAAAAAATAATAAGATTTCATACTGAGGTAACTAGATATGGATTGTGGCTTGCTTTTTACTGTGGCGGCAAGAGCGCCCCATTTTCAGCAATTGGCTTTATCTTTTACAACACTCTGTGAATATCTCAGTTATTATTTGAAACTAGGGGTACTTTAAAATAGTATATGGAACGTAAAATACCGTTTGTTGCAAACCTGCATTATGTCGATAGATTTTTCCTTTTGATATTTAGTCATCCGAAAGTATTAATGTACTCAACACATCATTTAGCTAAATAAATGACTCGATGTCATTTGCAAAAAACAATATTTTAACTTTAGCATAACAATATCTAGATTAAATTAAATCTAATGAGAACTTGCATATTAATGAATTAAATAAGAAGGAACTTACTTTGAAATTATCTTTCATCGGATTAGCGATAACTTTTGTATTGGTTGGTTGTGGAGAGGAAAGTACATCGTATTCAGCACCATCAACTGATGGTGAAGTATCACCAACTGAACCATCTAATACGACCTCTTTAGCTTGCATTAACTCAACGTTGCTAACCCTAGGCACGACGATTGATCTAGAATATGCTTCAAATAGTGCTATAGATTTTGGACTTAACGATGTTCATGAAGTTGTAGAAGCAGTTCCGCAATATAAAGGCTTTAGCGATGTATTGGCTAAAAAAGAAGGTCAATCTATTGTGTATATAAAGCACGATAAAGCTGATCAATCAGTGATCACTCTAGGGCAAACTGACAGTGAGGCTGGGATGGAAGTTGATTACCAACCGAGCGGATTAAAACTAGATTATAACTTAGAACAAGGTGAGACGAAGCATTATGCAACAGTCACCATGATTGAAACAACAGCTGGCGAAATGAAGTCTTATACAATGGACACTTCATTAAAATATGTTGGTAGAGAAACCATTACGGTTCCTGCAGGCACGTTTGAGACTTGCGTATTTGAACACAAGTTTTACGTCGTTCAAGACGACGGAATAAGCACTGATACGTTATTCACTCGTTACACTGGCGTAGATAACGGCATAAAAATCAAAGAAATAACAGAAGCAACATCGTCTGAATCTGAAGATGTTGGTTTATTCGGTGATACGATATTATTAGAGAAAGGAAGTATCAATGGTCAAGCTATACAAGGTTTATAGTCAGTTAACTCTCCTTGACTTCGTTCTTCTTCAATCCACTTCTGATGGTTTTTAGAGAGCATAAAAAAATCCCTGCTACTGTTTTACTGAATAGTAGCAGGGGTTAATACACGAGCCGGTAGGATGATACTTTATTACTCAGTATGAATCTTTATTACTCGCGTACAACGGAATTATCAGCGAGTAGGTTTCTTATTCTACCGTGACTGATTTTGCCAAATTGCGTGGTTGGTCGACGTCGGTGCCACGCATTACTGCTACATGGTACGACAATAGCTGCACAGGCACACTATAGACGATAGGGGCGAGCGTTTCGCAAACATCGGGCACATATACTAAGTGCAGTCTATCTTCAGCGACCATTTGACTGGCTTCGCTAGCAAATACAAATAACTCGCCATGACGCGCATGCACTTCTTGCATGTTGGCCTTTAATTTATCAAACATACTGTCTTTGGGCGCTAGTACGACGATGGGCATGTCTTTGTCGACCAATGCTAATGGGCCGTGTTTCAGCTCACCTGCTGCATAACCTTCTGCATGAATGTAAGAAATTTCTTTTAACTTTAGTGCACCTTCTAGAGCAATCGGGAACTGTAAGCCGCGCCCTAAAAATAGACAGCTTTTCTTATCTTCAAAGCTTTCACTCATGGTCTTGATAGGACCATCAAGATTTAAGCTGGCGTAGAGTTGTCCTGGTAATTGATGTAGCTCACTTAGCAACGTATTTAAGTGCTCATCAGTCATACGCTTCTGCGTGACGCCAACTTTCAATATCAATAATATCAATGCCACAAGCTGAGTGGTAAATGCTTTGGTAGAGGCTACGCCAATCTCAGGCCCTGCTAGCGTCGGCAAGAAAATATCTGTTTCGCGTACCAGCGATGAAGTCGGTACATTACATAATGCCAAGCTGACTAAGCCTGCTGGCGTTTGCTTCTGGATATCACGTAACGCTGATAATGTGTCAGCCGTTTCACCAGATTGAGAGATGCAGATAACCAAAGTATTATCAACGACAACAGGATTGCGATAGCGGAATTCGCTAGCAACCTCGACGGAACAAGGTATACGAATAAGGCTCTCAAACCAGTATTTTGCGACCATACCAGCGTGATAACTGGTACCGCAAGCAATTACTTGTACATGACGAATACCTGATAACAGGGTCTCATGACGCTGTAAAAAGTCATCACGTAGTTTGGTGGTTTCGCCATTATCCAAAGCCATCTCGATTGTACGAGCGACAGCATCTGGCTGCTCATAAATTTCTTTGAGCATATAATGTTTGAACTCGCCTTTATCGGCGTTGTGCTGGGTTGCATCAATTTCATGTATCTGACGTTGGACTTCGACACCGTTTGCATAAACCTGAATACTATTGCGAGTTAATTTGGCGATATCACCTTCTTCTAAATACATAAAGCGGTTAGTCACCGGCAGCAACGCCAACTGATCTGATGCGATAAAATTCTCGCCGATACCGACACCAATCACTAAAGGTGAGCCTAGACGTACAGTAATGAGCTCATCAGGGCAATCTACGTGTACGATACCCAATGCGAAAGCACCGTGCAGTAGCGGAATGATGGTGCGGACCGCTTCTAATAAATCAGGTGTTTTTTTATAGATGTCATGGATCAGATGCGCTACAACTTCAGTATCTGTCTGTGAAGTAAATACGTAGCCTTTGGCTATTAACTCTTCTTTTAGTTCAGCGTAGTTTTCGACGATACCATTATGAACGACCGCAATTTTGCCTGACACATGTGGATGCGCATTACGTTGCGCTGGCTCGCCATGAGTTGCCCAGCGTGTATGAGCGATACCAGTATGGCCATCAAAAAAATCTGGGTTGGTAGCAACGGCATTAACCAGTGCTTGTACTTTACCCACTTGGCGCTCACGATGTAGCTCACCATCACGAATAACCGTCAGACCAGCTGAATCATAGCCGCGATATTCTAAACGCTTTAAGCCTTCAAGTAAGATATTAGCGATATTTCGCTCAGCAACGGCGCCTACAATTCCACACATGGCTATTCCTTAAATTTAATTTTTAGTGGTTCGATATATAATGGTGTACGAGCAAAAAACTTGGTTTGTCGTTAATAATGAGTCATTAGCTTATAAATACGATGAAGCAGCACCACAAAGATTGCCGTACTGCTTAAATTGGTTCAAGAATGACTGGGATCGACTAAACTACCAATGAGCAGTTATTTTTTAGTTGGTCGTTGAAAGTCATTTTTTTGTACTTGGCGTGCACGCCCAAATGCCAACGCACTACCGTCAACATTTTTAGTAATGACAGAGCCTGCAGCGACGGTAGCTGTATCACCAATCGTTACTGGCGCGACTAAGCTAGCATTAGAGCCGATAAACGCATTGTCTTCAATGATGGTTTGCGATTTATTAGCCCCATCATAATTACAGGTAATGACACCAGCGCCGATATTAACGCCTGTACCGACGGTTGCATCGCCGACGTAGCTTAAGTGATTTACTTTACTGCCTTGGCCGATAGTCGATTTCTTAATTTCGACAAAATTACCAACTTTGCTGTTATCAGATAGTACGGTATCAGGACGCAAATGCGCAAAAGGCCCAATATCAACACCAGCACCGATATCAGCGCGATCGATCACGCAATGCGGTTTGATGTAGCAGGCATTACCAATCTTGGCATTTTTGATAACACAGCCTGCTTCGATATATACGTTATCACCCAAGGTGCAGTCACCTTCAAATACTACATTAACGTCAATAAATACATCTTGACCAGCGGTTAACGTACCACGAATATCGACACGAGTGGGGTCGGCGAACTGTACGCCAGCTTCTTGTAAGTCAGCAACTAACTTGCGTTGCCAAGTACGCTCTAGACTAGCAAGCTGTTGACGGTTATTTACCCCTTCAATCTCAAACGTATGCTCAGGCTCAATCGCCGCGATAGCAATACCGTCGGCAACTGCCATTTTGACAATATCCGTTAGATAATATTCTTGCTGTGCATTATCGTTAGAAAGCTCAGGCAAATATTTGTGCAGTAGCGCATTATCGACGCAGTAAATACCGCTGTTAATTTCTCTAATGCTTTGCTCTTCAGTATCAGCATCTTTTTGTTCAACGATGGATTCAATATTACCTGCTTGGTCACGTTTAATACGACCCAATCCAAATGGATTATCGACCGTCAACGTCAGCATCGACATACCGTCAGTATTGGCAGTTTTTAATGCCGTTAGCGTCTGGCAGCTTACCAATGGTACATCACCGTACAGAATGAGACTTTGCCCTGACTTAGGTAAATCAGACAATGTCACTTTGACTGCATGGCCGGTCCCTAACTGCTCCGTTTGAGCAACCCAAGTAATCGATGCTTGTGTATACTGATTGGTGATTTCTGATTTTACTTGATCACCACCAAAACCATGGACAATGATGGTTTCATCAACCGTTAGCTGATGACAAGTGTCTAGTACATGACCTAATAAAGACTTCCCAGCCAATGTTTGCAATACCTTTGGCTTTGCCGATTGCATACGTGTGCCTTTACCGGCCGCTAAAATAATTACAGAAAGAGGAGATGTCATAATAGGCTCACAAATGTAACAAAATATAATATTGGATTATAGCGCAAAGGTTCATTCAGAAAAATGTTGTGATGTGCAGGCTTTGTAACTCGAACACCGATAATTTAAGTAAATAAAACAATATATAAGACAGTTAAAACGGTAGTAAATACTCTATGCGCTAATTTCAAAAAGACATAAACATCATCACAATAATATAAATAATCAGCCAAATGACCGCTGCCATGATGCCTGCAATGATATCATCTAACATTACCCCAAGACCGCCAGCAACTTTCTTGTCTGCCCAGCCAATCGGTGGCGGTTTCAAGATATCGAATACGCGAAATAGGATAAAGGCAGTCGGTAGCCAACCCCAAAACATCGGCATCATCATTAGCGACAATGTGTTTTCAGTTTTAGGAAATAAATAGGACAAAATGTAAGATAACGGCAATAAGGTAATCCACATACCTGCCCATTCATCCCATACAATATGTGGATCATCGTGTACCTGCATCAACTCAGAAGTACGCCCACAGATCCAAACACCAACCAAACAAGATAGTATAGTCAGCACTAAAAAAGGAATAAATCCCAGACTCATGAGAGGTACGCCTACAATCAGACCACCAACGGTACCCCAAGTACCAGGTGCACGGCGTGGCAAACCACTACCTAAACCTAGCCCAAGCCAGTAAATTATACGGTCAAGCATGCTAGCACCAACCGGTAGAGGTGGGCAGTCATTTGCTTTACGGATATCAGGCTTAGATAAGTCGTGGTCAGTCATGGATTAGCCTGTAAAGTGTTGGTAACCAGTAAGATTGGGCCATGTTAAAAACGGTGCGGGCTGAGTTGGCGTCACTGGCTGATTTTGATAAAACAGTTCAAGAGGTGAGCTATCAGGTGACTTGGTATCTGTCGCTGTATGGTCTGCTAGCGCAGTTACTTCACCAATACAAGTGATAGATGTGTTGTCTGTAGGCGGTTTGATATGCACAGGCAAAGTAAATGCCAATTCATAATCATCGCCGCCCGCTAGCTGACCTAATAAGCGATCAGACAAATTGGCAGTGGATAATGTCTCACTACTCGGTAGCTTATCTAAATAGATGCGCATGCCTACAGAGCTCTGTTGACAGATATGACCAAGATCTTGATAAAGACCGTCGGAGATATCTATCATCGATGTTGCACCCATCTTTGCCAGTGCTGCACCTAACGCAATACGCGGCGTTGGCATATGTAGACGATGCGCCAACTCGATACCTTGTGCGCTGTCAGGATACTGTAAGGCGAAAGCGGCATCACCAAGTGTGCCTGAGACATAAACCTTATCACCAGCTTGCGCACCTGAGCGGTAAACGGCAGGTGTATCTGCGGCAAGCAGCCCCTTTGCGCTGATACTAAGTACTAAGCGCTCACTGCGCGTCGTATCGCCACCTATCAGCGCCACACCAAACAGCTGGCACGCATGAAATAAGCCTTCGGCGAATTTAGTAAGCCATTCATGATTTACTAGACGTTCAGGTAATGCAAGCGCTAGCATAATACTATGCGGCGTCGCACCCATAGCAGCTATGTCTGAGACATTGACAGCGACAGCTTTGTAGCCAATCGCAAACGCTAACTCGTCAACCTTTTGCCAATCAGCATGAAAATGACGACCTTGAACCAGTGTATCAATACAGCTAACCAAGCGTGATCCTGCTGGCAGCGCCATTACAGCTGCATCGTCACCGATACCTTTTTCGATACCAGGTAATGGCGCATGCGTGGCCTGCATCTGTGAGAATATACGCTCAATCAGCTCAAACTCGTTCATGATTCATCTTAGTCTTTGGTGTCGTTAGCGTTTTTTTTGCTCGCCCTAAAGTCACTGATATTTGCACTGGCTTTACTGGCGCTGCTACGTTTGACATTAGCTTTGTTAGCACTGATACGCGGCTTGTTTGATGCAGAAGGCTCATCGATGATAGTGCTTTCCGTTTCAGCAGCAGTTTCAACGCTATCCACTGAGTTTGCTTCAGCCTGCTTAGAAGCCGCTTTTTGTGAGGTACGTAGGTTGGCGTTGGTATCTGCTTGCACTTCGATTGCGCGCACTTCAACAGCCATTTTATCCAGTACCGCGTTGATCAATTTGTGAGCGTCAGTCGCCCCAAAGTGATTATTTAGCTTCATTGCTTCATCAAGCACGACCTTGTAAGGAATCTCTACACGGTTTTGTAGCTCGTACGCGCCAATCAGTAAGATAGCATGTTCAACAGTATCTAACTTATCAACCTCACGATCTAGATGCTGACTGATCAGAGCGTCTAGCGCTTCAATCTGCTCTGGGATATCGCGCATCATTTCATGATAATAACCGATATGGACGGTATGCATGGCATTGGTTGCACGCGTGCGAGCAGCAATATCATGCGGCGCATTGGCCTTCCAGCCAAGCTTGCCATCTACATCAAAGCGGCGATCAGTGACGAGCCATTCGTATAGGCCTTGCATCGCAAAGCGACGAGCCTTACGGATAGCAGTGTGACTGGTCTTATAAGAAGACTCACTCATATCGAAGGTTTGATCACCTGCACTACTGCTCGCTATACGGGTAGCTTCAGCTTCATTGGCTTGTGCGGTTTTCGCAGCGCTGATAGCGCGCTTGAGTTGGTCAGTCATAGGGGGTCTGTACCTAAATTTTTGAGATGATACCCAGTCAAAATATGAATTGGCAAAGTAGCTTTTTAGCTTTACTGATTCAACATCTTAAAAGGTATAGAAATACGGCGAAAATTCAAAAAGTAGCCAATTTTTTTGATAGCTGGCTAGTGCTATGAGGTGCTGTTATTACTAAATAGCAGCATCCTTCAAACTGGCAAACACGAGCTTTAGAGCTTACGCTTCATCGATATTGTCATCAACATCTAGCTGTGACAAAACAGCGATCATTTCTAGTACAACCATCGCAGCTTCAGAGCCTTTGTTACCAGCTTTAGTACCAGAGCGTTCGATAGCTTGCTCGATGCTGTCAGTGGTGATCACGCCATTAGCAACAGGAATATTATAGTCAATAGCAACACTGCTCAAACCTTTGGCAGATTCGCTAGCAACGAAATCAAAATGTGGTGTGCTACCACGAATGATTGCGCCTAGTGCGATAATAGCGTCAAAACGATCTGATTCAGCAGCACGTTGGGCCACAAGTGGTAGCTCAAATGCGCCAGGCACACGAATAACAGTAATGTTGCTACCCAATACCCCATGACGGAGTAGGGCATCGATTGCACCATCAACCAATGACTCAACGACAAAACCGTTAAAACGACCAACAACGATACCAATGCGAGCATCAGCGTTTTGATGTAGGTTACCATCGATATGAGTCACGTCGTTGCGCTGCTGTTGTAAATTCGACATAAAAAATCCTTTGCTTAATAAGCGTTCAATTGAAATATAGGCGTCAATAAATAGCTGAATAGTCTGATGCGTTCAATCGACTCGGTCGCCTATTATTTTGGCATTGCCCTAGTTAATTGAACGAAAATAAATGGTTAGCGCTATGATAGCATTTTTTTGGGTTTTATTTGTATATTACGAGCGTGCTAAAGACGCATCTGTATTCCTTGCGCTGCCATATACTCTTTGGCCTCCAATACTGTGTACTCGCCGAAGTGAAAAATACTGGCGGCAAGTACGGCATCTACGCCGCCTTCTAGTACGCCTTCTGCTAAATGTTGCAGATTACCAACGCCGCCTGAGGCAATAACTGGTACATTAACGCGGCTCGTAATTTGTTGCATGAGTGCTAAGTCGTAGCCTTTTTTGGTGCCATCACCGTCCATCGAGGTGACCAGTAATTCACCAGCGCCTAGTTCAGCCATTTTGCTTGCCCAAGCGACGACATCGATACCTGTTGGCTTGCGACCACCATGAGTGAAAATCTCCCAACGTGGTACGACGATACCATCGACATTGATATCAGCGACGCGTTTGGCGTCGATAGCCACGACGATACACTGGTTACCAAATTTCTGCGCGGCCACACCAACGAATTCAGGCGTAAATACGGCTGCTGAGTTAATCGCCACTTTATCCGCGCCAGCATTGAGCAAATTGCGAATATCAGCGATTTTGCGAACGCCGCCACCGACAGTCAGTGGAACGAATACCGTTTCTGCCATGCGTTCAACAGTATGATAAGTGGTATCGCGCTCATCATTGGTCGCCGTAATATCCAAAAAAGTAATCTCATCAGCACCCTGTTCATTGTAGCGTTTGGCTACTTCGACAGGATCGCCTGCGTCTTTAATATCGACAAATTGCACGCCTTTGACCACACGGCCATTGTCAACATCCAAGCAAGGAATGATACGCTTTGCTAACATAGGGTCTTTCACCTTATAATCAATTCATAGGCGCTAGTCTAGCAAAATCACTGCTATTTCAGGCAGATTTTCGCAAGATTATTACGCTTTTCACCATAGTTTTATCATGCGCGGTACAATTGCTGCCATTACCGCATAAATTTATCCTATTTAACTTCTTATCCAATTGCTATAAGTGAGATGTCATGTCCGTCTATACCCAGTTAACCGATGACCAGTTTGCCGCCTTTTGCCAAAGCTTTGGCGTGTCGTTTGCCCGTGCGATTCCGATTACTCAAGGTATTAAAAACTCAAACTGGTTTATTCAGACGACTGACGATGTAGATGGCACGTACTCTTACGTATTCACTTTATTTGAAGAGCGTCCGCCCGCTGATATCGAAAAGATGGCGGTTATCCTCAATCAATTAAATGGCAAATTACCAGTTGCCGCGCCGCTAGCTGTTATTGACTCAAATGGTTCGCAAACGAATGGTGATGATAAACGCTATGTCATCCATTATGAAGACAAAGCCATTACTTTAGTGCCATGCCTAGCAGGTTCACATCCAGAGCAAACCACGCAAGCGATGTGTCATGATATTGGTGCGGCGTTAGCAACGCTGCACGAAACACTACAAGCACTGCAGCCAAGTGAGCAATATGGCGTGCCTTTGTATCCATGGGCAGATGTGCGTGACCGTGAAATGCAATTTATGCCAGGTGATGAAGCCAAGCTGATGAGTGATATTTGGCGTTCTTATTCAAAATTGCCACTGGCAACCTTGCCAAAAGGTCTGTGTCACTTAGATATGTTTGCTGATAATACCTTGTGGGACCTACAGAAAGGCGAAGCGCGTTTGACAGGTCTACTAGACTTTACTGAAGTCAGTGTCGAGCATTATGTGATGGATATCGCCATTACTATTAATGATTTTTGTACGACGTGGGGCGTTGCGGAACAAGGCGAGTCCGTAAACTTTAACCGTAGCAAAATGGCGGCTTTCTTACAAGGTTATGAGTCTATACGCCCACTAAATAACGATGAAAAACATGCGCTACCTGTTATGCTAGCAAAAGCGGCGGTGATATTTTGGTTGTTACGTTTAAATGTGATTCATTACAACCGTACAGAAGGGCGTACGGGTGATAACATTATGGTCAAAAATCCTGACTTGATGAAACGTCTGGCCGCTTATCATTGGGCGCATGTCGAAAAATCACAAAATACCGTATATGTGCTATTAAATAAACAAGACAATCAAATAGTCGGTGTGTTTAGCAACATCACGCAAGCCGAGCAAGCGCAAGAAACCTTAAATAGTAGTGAGTCTGCGATCAAAGAATATACACTGGATCAATTATCGTAAGCGTTGTTTATTCATTTATTCTGGTACCGAAACCTAGCACCAAACCTCAGAGGCGAACCCATGACCGATCAAGTTGATAACTGGCACAAACTGGCACGCTATGACACCAATATGCAAGGCGAGTTACATGCCAATTTGCTGAGAAATAACAATATTACGGTATCGATGCAAGCGTTAAGTAGTATCCCAGGCATGAATTCAGGTGCGGTACTTTGGGTGCAAGATACGGACTTAGCAGAAGCTCAGCGCATTTTGGATACCATTCCAACTGATGGTGCTGCTCTACTTGATGAAATGAGTGATGCGGACTTTGACGCGCTATCTGCTGCTCACAGTAATTCTACTCAAGGCAACCCGATAACAGGTGATGATTCGCTTAATAATAACAACGGTGGTAACGATTAAATGTGTCAACTCTTAGGTATGAACTGCAATACCCCGACTGATATTGGTTTTAGCTTTGCAGGATTTCGCAAGCGTGGCGGCATGACGGACAGCCATGAAGATGGTTTTGGTATTGCTTTCTTTGAGCGTAGCGACTGTGTAAATAATGACGAAACGACCAATGACTCAACAGGTCTGCGTCTGTTTCATGACAATCGCCCAAGCCATTTGTCACCAGTCGCTGATTTGGTCAATAATTACCCAATCAAAGCCATGAATGTCATTGCGCATATTCGTAAAGCGACGCAAGGACAGAACTGCTTGGCAAACACCCATCCGTTCGTGCGTGAAGTATGGGGTGAGCAGTGGGTGTTTGCGCATAACGGTCAGATGAATAGCGAATTTATCAAACGCTGTCAGCGTCTGCAAGACAATGGTAACGCCTCACATTGTCAGCCAGTCGGCTCAACTGACTCAGAGATGGCATTTTGTTATTTGGTTAATCGCCTAAAAAGCAGCTTTAAGTCGCGTCCTGATGACAAAACGTTGTTTAACTTTTTGACCACGCAATGTCGTTATCTATCTGCCAACGGACTATTTAATTGCTTGATCTCAAATGGTAAATGGCAGCTGGCTTATGCGGGTAGCTTATTGTTTTATCTCACGCGCAAGGCGCCATTTGGTGAAGCAAAGCTGGCTGATGATGATATGGCGATTAACTTCGGTGATGTTACCACAGATACGGATAAAGTCACGATTTTGGTCACCGTGCCATTGACTGAAAATGAAAAATGGCAACAGCTAGCGGTCAATGAATGTCTGATATTTCAAGATGGCGATGTCATCTATAAAGACAGCCCGAGCCAGCGCAAGTTTTTAACAGTGGACGAAGGCATTGCGATTGCACGAGCCGTTGGAGCGAGTGTTTAGGGAATGGTAAATATCTAATATTATTTAAATATAACCCCCGCAACACCGCTTAAACTTCTCACCTGAGCCACAAATGCACGGTTGCTTTTGCGTCACAGTCATCGCAACCGTCGGATCTAAAAAGTACCAGCGTGCGTCGTTATTGGTCTTGTTTGTTATCTTTACAAAAGCAGATAGCTCATGATGCGCCTGTACTTTTTCTTCTAAACTGACTGTATTATCTTTGGTATTAAAATAAGCCTTAAACTCAACCTGCGCGTGCCGTTTACCAAGCTTTGGTGTGTGTCTTACAATCTCTAGTCCTGCCCAGTGCGTTTCTTTTGCCCAACTCTTAATCGCTGCAATATCAAGTAACGCTTGCTGCGCAGGCAGTGTGGTCTTGACGATATACTCTGGTTTCACCAACACAAAAGCACTATAGCGCGTACGCATGAGCTGCTCGGCTGTTTCCGCTTTTATACCATTTGCTTTGTCAACATTACCATTATAAAAAGCATCATGATAAGGCTGACAGCAGTCTTGATAGGACAGTAGAGCATTTGCCGTCTCTGCTGTTGGATTGATTTGGCACGGGCAAGTATTTAGGGAAGATTGCATGTTTTACTCTAATTTTTTTGGCTTATTCGTTTAGGCTTAATAGCCTTATGATAACTTTATTGCAGCATGCTTTTTATTAACTCTGGCAATATACCAACTTTGAGCTGCGCCCATGCAGAAGGATCGCTCAATCGTGACCAAAACATCTCAAAAGGTGGGGCAGCATATACCAGTAACGCAAGGATAGTATATAAGAGCAGGTACCACCATTTGTCTTTTGGCTGATAAAACTTCATCGCCGTGCCCGATGAGCGCTTCATTTTCATATTGGATAAATTGACGCTATACAGCTCGTCCAATGATAAGTGCACCATCGCACCACCAAATAAAAATAGACCATAAAACCAGCTAGTAGTCAGTGGTAGGTGCAATCCATAATAACTTAGGCACGTCAAACCTAGTCCCAGTATCGCCATATACGGCACAGAGTGGATGACGCCGCGATGTACCGTCATCGTCGTAAAAATATGAAAGACGACATAGCGCATAAAACCGTAGCCTGCCAGCCACAATATCATTAAGGCGAGTAAGCTTAAATCACTACGCCAGTGCATGACCAAACCAAAGGCAAAGATAAACGAGGTGATATTAAAACCGAGCTTAATCGGTGTTGAATTATCAGAATCCAAGTCAGGCAGCAACCCACCGATAGTACCAAGCGCCACGCACACTAAAAACCCTGAATCATCAACCAATCCAGCTTTGTAAACCGTCAAACTTAGTGTGCCACTGACCATAAAAGCGACATTTAAGTGGGTATTGAAATTTGCCATAAAACTCATTCATCCATAGCGCTCAAAAAGTCCTTCCGAGCAGCATATCTAGCAGTAAAAAAGCGCACCATGATACCATAGACCGTCTATACGTCTAATAGAGATAGTCCGCAAGAGAGAGCTTCTATGCCTACCAGTGATTTACCTGACACACTTAATTCTGATACTCATACCAAGCAGCTGCCTGTAGTAGAAGATCAGCTCGATAACAGCTTTGCTGAGATTGATTGGCAAGCGCCTTGGTTATCGCATATCACTCAGTTGAGTTACATCAGCAGCATGATTGAGCGCCTTAGTCGCTCAAGCTCGCAGAGAGATAGTTTGAATGGTTTGGATAATACGAAAAACCTAGATGCACACGATACAAATACTTCTGATATCAATACGCCTGACACGATTGCCAACGTCTTAAAAACAGCGATGGCGCAGCAGGCTGATCACTTGCAGCAGCCGTTACCGCATACCAAACCCGCCCATGAACACAAATTTCAAACGCTACAGTTCGTCTCTCAAAATGCATTGCTTGAAGGGGAAGCCTATGAGCAATTTATCGGCACAACTGGCAACATTCCGACACGTGACAACTTGCATGACTTGTTTAATGGCAGTATTTGGCTGACCTTTCCAAAGACTAAAGCGGTGCTGAATTACTACCATATGCTAGAAATCGAAAAGCAGGGTATCAGTGAGCGACGAGGGCGGGTACGTGACACCATCACAGTGTTCGATGAAAATGGCGCATTGCTAGTGACTTCTGACGCTAGTATCGGTGAAGCGTTGGTTGACTTCGACTGGCAGGCAAGTTTGGTGAAGCCTCGTGCTAAATGGGACAACCCAGCACAACCAGATGCAAGTGCCCAAGCCGCAGTTTATATCTTTGGGCATGCTCTACTTGAGCAATTGGTACATCCACGCAAACCGCTATGCGCCCACAGTATTATCATTCACGTTGCACAAGAATTTTTTACTCTACCATTAGCTGAGCGGATGAATTATTTAGATAGCAAGGTTGCTGAATACATGAACACATTGTTATCAAATGATGATGTCAAACCGCGCCAGCTTGCACCGTTACCTATTTTGGGTGTGCCACATTTTTGGGCAGAAAATAAGGCTGCTGATTTCTACGAAGACAGTTATGTGTTCCGCAGTGGACGACGTAAAAAAATAAAAATTGAATAGGAATACATCATTTAAAGATAGCTCGCTAAACCGTTGTTACGTTTACGTTTGTCCCACGATTCGACAACGTCCAGACGTTAACAAAGCCTTGTATGTTTGTTATGGTAAAAGGGAGTTTCTGTTAACCATTACAGATATGATTATCTCTTTTGTTAACATTGACTTATATCAGACAGTTTCACGAAACTGCTCTGTTGATTCAGAACAGATCAATCATTTATCGAGCCACCAGTCACACATAAACTTATAATAATTTATGTTCAGGATTTATAACAACGATAAGGAAGCTATCATGAGTGATATTTTTGATGTAAAAGACACCCTTTCAGTCGCTGGCAAGGAACATGCCTACTACAGCCTACCAAAGCTGACCGAGACTTACGAGCATATCAAAACACTACCATTTTGTATGAAGGTGGTACTAGAGAACCTACTACGTAACGAAGATGGCGGTCAGTCGGTTGGTAAAAACCATATCGAAGCGGTTGCCAACTGGGATGCAGGCGCCGAGGCGTCAAAAGAAATCGCCTTTATGCCAGCGCGTGTGGTTTTGCAAGATTTCACAGGTGTACCTTCAGTGGTCGATTTGGCTGCAATGCGCGATGCGGTGGTTGAGCTGGGCGGTAAAGCTGAGCAGATCAACCCATTTATCCCTAGTGAGTTGGTCGTCGATCACTCTGTACAGGTGGATGCCTATGGCCGCGAAGATGCACTAGATCTCAACGAAAAGATTGAATTCAAGCGTAACAACGAGCGCTATGAGTTTTTACACTGGGGTAAACAAGCGTTTGAAAACTTTGTCGTGGTACCACCAGCGACAGGTATTGTGCATCAGGTTAACCTTGAGTATTTAGCCCGTGTTGTGATGGCAGCAGATGTTGATGGCGAACTGATGGCTTATCCAGACACCGTATTTGGTACAGATAGCCATACCACGATGATTAATGGTATCGGCGTGCTTGGTTGGGGTGTAGGCGGTATCGAAGCCGAAGCGGCGATGCTAGGTCAACCATCTTCGATGCTGATTCCGCAAGTAGTCGGATTTGAGTTAAAAGGCAAGTTAACCGAAGGTGTCACAGCAACTGATTTGGTACTCCGTGTGGTAGAGATGCTACGTGCACATGGTGTGGTCGGTAAGTTTGTTGAATTTTATGGCGAAGGTTTACACAGTATGCCGCTCGCTGATCGCGCGACTATTGCCAACATGTCACCAGAGTACGGTGCGACTTGTGGTATTTTCCCGATTGACCAAATGGCAATCGATTACCTGCGTCTATCAGGCCGTGACGAAGAGCAAATTGAGTTGGTTGAAAAATATGCTAAGGCGCAAGGCTTATGGCATGATGCCGATACACCAGCTGCGACTTATTCGAGCAAGTTAGAGTTGGATTTATCTTCAGTACAACCAGCACTGGCTGGACCTAACTTACCTCAGCAGCGTATCAACTTATCAGATATGCATGAGAAGTTTGGCGAAACGCTAGAGAAGATGAATAAAGACCGTAAAGTAGAAGCGGATGGTAAGATACGTTTTGATCAAGAAGGCGGTGAGCAAGAACAGGCAGAGGATCTCGCAGCTGAGCCAAAGATCGAAGTCGATACAAGCGATGATGATCTTCAGCATGCTCCGGCAAATAATGTTTTCTCAAATGTCAGTATCGATGACAAACAGCATAAACTAAGAGATGGTTCTGTGGTTATTGCCGCCATCACTTCTTGTACCAACACCTCAAATCCAGCAGTTATGATTGGTGCGGGTCTGGTAGCTAAAAAAGCCGCTGCTAAAGGACTTAAGGCCAAACCATGGGTAAAAACGTCATTGGCACCAGGTTCAAAAGTGGTGACTGATTACCTAGAGAAAACCAACCTTATGGATGAGCTAGAAAAAACAGGCTTCTATCTAGTAGGTTATGGCTGTACGACTTGTATCGGTAACTCAGGCCCACTGCCTGAAGCTATCGAAAAGGGTATCGAAGAAAATGATTTGGTTGCTTCTGCAGTGCTGTCGGGTAACCGTAACTTTGAAGGTCGTATTCATTCACATGTGAAAGCCAGTTATTTGGCGTCACCACCGTTAGTAGTAGCCTATGCATTGGCAGGTACGGTCGATATTGACCTAACCACCCATCCACTAGCACAAGATCAAGATGGTAATGATGTTTACTTAAAAGATATTTGGCCAACATCAGAAGAGATTAATGAGTTGATTGCCAACAACATTGATGCGGACATGTTCCGCAAAAACTACGGTGAAGTGTTCGACGGTAGTGCCGCATGGAACGCAATCAGCTCAGCGGATAGCCAGCTGTACCCATGGGATGAAGGGTCGACCTACATTAAGAATCCACCGTTCTTTGATGGTATGACCATGGAGCCAGAAGGTATTCCTGATATCGAAGGTGCGCGTATCTTAGGTCTGTTTGGTGATTCAATCACGACCGATCATATCTCACCAGCAGGTAATATCGATCCAGACTCACCAGCAGGCAAGTACTTGCAAGAGCGCGGTGTCATGGAAGCAGACTTCAACAGCTATGGCTCACGCCGTGGTAACGATGCAGTCATGACTCGTGGTACTTTCGCCAATATCCGTATCAAAAATACCATGATGGGCGGTAAGGAAGGTGGTTATACCTACTACTTCAAAGATGATAGCGCCACCCTACAAGATGGCGAAGAAATGCCTATCTACAATGCAGCGATGAAGTATAAAGAAGATAAGCGTCCGCTTGTTGTACTGGGTGGGGCAGAGTATGGCTCTGGTTCGAGCCGTGACTGGGCAGCAAAAGGTACTATCTTGCTCGGCGTAAAAGCTGTATTGACCAGCTCGTTTGAGCGTATTCACCGTTCGAATCTCGTCGGCATGGGCGTGCTCCCATTGACGTTCAAAGATGGTCAAAATGCAGAGACCTATAAACTAGATGGTTCTGAAGTGCTCAGCATCACAGGTCTAGATAATGGCGAAAGTAAAACTGCCAACGTTACGGCTACACGTGCTGATGGATCAAGCGAGACTTTCGAGGTAAATGTCGGTCTGCAAACGCCAAAAGAGCGTGAGTATGTGCGTCATGGCGGTGTATTACACTATGTACTACGTCAATTGGCTGCTGAGAGCAAAGAAGCAGGCTAGCGTTTAATTAAGTTTAATATAAAAAAGCCCAATCTCCTTCAAAGTGGGGGATTGGGCTTTTTTATTGGGTAATTAATTAAATTTCCTAAATGCAATACGAAACCGTGTTTTTCGGCTAGCTCTGTTCCTAGTGAAAACTAATTCAGAGAAACAATTCCGCTAGATTTTATATTAAGTTTCACTACCATCGTCTCTAGACGGATATGAAGTCAACGTTGCAAGATACGTAGGTAAAAACCACTCTCTGACAAGCTCCTCATACATATTTGACAGATTAGTTAATCGATGCCAAATATAGTCCGAACAGTAGGTTAGGAATTGCTGGTGATCTTCAGTTTTCACGCCTTTACACATTTTTTCACTGAGTGTGAGCAGCTCGTTATGACTCCATTCCATTGGATTCCAAAAGTCATGACCTGACCATATATCTTGTCTTAATGCTATGTCAACAAAAGTCTTAATCATATCGACGGCATAATCAAAAGGTACACTGTGTAGCATGGCAGACTTACCCTGCATACGCCAAATTTCTTTCAATTGATAATTAAATAAGGAGAATGCACCATACATCTTTGAGCGTTTTCCATATGCTCTTAATGCTACAAGCGCACCCTCCTGATTCAATATTTCATTAGCAATAGGGATATAGATAATTTTTGAACCTTTAGAGGCGTAACTAGGATCTTCTGGTATAAGAACTTTATCTATATAATCGTTAAGACAGACAAAAAACGCCTTTTCAGAGTTTGTATCGACCAAAACCAGTAAAACTGGAATCGCTATCCCCATAGACTGTACTGTTAATATGTCGGACATATCTAGCTTAAATTTAGCAACCTCAATTTCAACGTAGTCGTTTTTATCTTCCCTTAATCTACCCTTCGCTACATTTCCGCGGCTATATGCTTTTCTAGTTGTGTACTCAATACAGTCTGATGATTTCAACTGAATGAATAAATTTTCACCAAGAGTCTCCGCTAATTTCTTGTCATTATTTACAAAGTCAAAGAGCTCGACTACGCAATCAATTCCGTAATCAGCACCGTAACTGTGAACCACCCATTCTTGAGGTAGCTTCTCCCTTAAAACTCTAAAAGATATATCTTCTTTGACTTGGTTTAGCGATCTTTGTTTTCTAGGCATGAAGACTTCTCAATATTTAACATATATTTTACCGCTGTCCATATAACTAATTGGCTCCAATTGTTTCAACCCTTCTCAGCCAACAATTTAATACCTAAGCCAAAAAAGACAACGCCACTGACTTTATTCAATACTGTCTCAACAGATGGCTTTTCGCGCAAACTTTTGCTAAAGCGTGACGATAACAGAGACAGACAGGAGAACCAGATAAAGCCAGTAATAGCAAAGGTAATGCCCAGCATTAGAAATGACAACATACCATAAGCATAGCTAGAGTCGATAAACTGAGGGAGGAAGGCTAGAAAGAATAGAGCGACTTTTGGATTAAACACATTGGTCAATACGCCTTGCTTATAAGTCTGCCAACCTTCTCTACCATGTTTGTTGGCAACGCTTTGATCACTAGCTAGGCTACTGGCTATCGAGTTTGAGTTTTTGCTGAGCAACATTTTCAAACCTAAATAGCATAAGTAAGCCGCACCAATGTATTTAACGATCATAAATGCCATCGGTGAGCTGGCGAGCAATACTGATAACCCTAAGGATGCCAGTAGCGTATGTACCAAAATACCTGAGGTAATGCCCAGTACAGAATGAAACCCAGCGGTCTGTCCTTGTGAGACGCTACGAGTAATAATGTAGATACTATCAGTACCTGGCGTTAGGTTTAATAAAATAGCCGCTAAGATAAACCCTAGATAATTCTCGATACCAAACATCGCAATCACTTCCCTTTAATCACACTAAGCCCATCATTTATAGTATGTGGCTGCACTTTATAAAAACGCTCATCAGGTCGATATTAACGAGTATTAGATATGTTGGCAATAGCGCTATTAATAATAAACTAACGGCAGTAGAATATAGAAGACTAGCGGTAGTAGAATATAGAATTTTGAAAAACGACAGACATAAAAAATCCCAGTCACCGTATGATGACTGGGATTTTTTATTGTTCGCTTATTAGTCTAATCTGATGCTAAGCAAAAGTGCTAATAAGTAACGCCGAATAGTGGCGTCCCCAGGGGGATTCGAACCCCCGTTACCGCCGTGAAAGGGCGGTGTCCTAGGCCTCTAGACGATGGGGACGCATAGAGTGTTATAACCAGTGGTTACAACGGTACTTCACAATATCAGATGGCTTATTAAATAAGCATTGCCTAGGTGCTGATATTGTCCTACTAGCGAGTATTTATTATTACGTTTCAGTAATACTGAGCGTTGCTATAAATAAGTATGGTGGAGCTAAACGGAGTCGAACCGTTGACCCCTTGCATGCCATGCAAGTGCTCTACCAACTGAGCTATAGCCCCTCGCTAAGAGTGTGCGTATTTTATGTAAGAGTGACAGTCTTGTCAACAACTATTTTAAAAATAATTCATAAATATGCAAAAAAAAGCGTTTTAGCCTATTTAAAAGGCTCAACAAGCCCAAATTAGCGTGGATTTTGCTTGATGGCAATCTCTTTGATGGCTTTATCGGTATAAAACTCTTCTTCGCTACCATCAGAAAAAACAATCGAGCAGCATTCAGTTGGCACATATTGCCCACTTTTTTCGCGGATCGTTCTTATACCTTTGACGCCGATGATGTCATATTCGCTCAATTTATCCAGATTATGCTTGGTGTAACCACAGTAAGCGCTATATATCCACTTTAGATCTTCGAAGTCTTGGCCCTTTGTTAGGGTTAAGGTTGCGTCGAAAAGCTCCTTTACGACGGCGTCATAGTATTTCTGTGCTTCTTTTAGGGTATTAAAGACATAGTCTTTGCTTTCTATCGTGACGGTTTTGGCAGCCATGTTTATTTCCAATTAAAATATTTAACGAAAGACATTTAATAGTACGAGGGTAGTTGTACTGATTAGCAACGAAAAAAGGGCCAGAGATGGCCTGACCCTTTTACACTCGACAAGTTTGGCTAATTAACTGTTTAGCAGAGAAGTTGTTCAGTTTATAAACTATTCAGCAGCAGCCAAAAAATCCGGCAACTCCGCCGCTTGTTTCTCTAGTTTTTTCAGTTTCTTTTTACCGAGGCCGCCTAGTATATCAACCGCATGGCGCAAGCGTGTCAGGGTCATATCAGCACCGATAATCGCCATAGAGTTCATCACTGGCGTCGATGAGGTGCTACCAGCGATAGCGATAAAGAATGGCGCCATAAAGTCACGCATCTTAATATCAAGGTGAGCGGCAAGACCTTTTAGCGTGGCATAGATGCTTTCTTCTGACCACGTTGGCAGCACTTCTAACTGCCAAAGCGCTAATTGCAGCATCTCGATGATTTGCTCAGGTGCGAGTGATTTATGAGTAAAACTCTCAGCATTGATGTCAGGTAGGTTTTGGAAGTAAAAACCACCCCAGTTTACCGCATCAGACAATAGTTCGATACGTGGCTGAATCGCTGCTGCGATAGCCGTTAGCTTGTCGCTATTGCTAGCCCACTCAAGGATTTTGTTCTTTAGCTCTTCAGGGGTGAGCGCACGTAGCCATTCGCTATTTACCCAGTTGAGTTTTTCGATATCAAAGATAGGGCCGCCAAGTGATACACGCTGAATATCGAAGCTGGCAATCATCTCATCTAAGGTGAATTTTTCTGCTTCATCAGGCATTGAATAGCCCATACGCCCGAGATAGTTCAGTAATGCCTCAGGCAACACACCTGCGTCACGGTAATAGGTGATTGAGGTTGGGTTTTTACGCTTAGACAGCTTTGATTTATCAGGGTTACGCAATAGTGGCATATGGCAAAGGGTCGGCATCTCCCAACCAAAGTATTCATACAGTAGTTGATGCTTAGGCGCAGAGTTTAGCCATTCTTCGCCGCGCATAACGTGGGTGATTTCCATCAAGTGGTCATCGACGACGTTGGCCAGATGATAAGTAGGCATGCCGTCAGTTTTGAGCAGCACTTGCATGTCTACCTGTGCCCAAGGAATTTCAACCGTACCGCGCAGCATGTCATGTACTTGGCAAGTGCCTTCGGTTGGTACGTGCATACGAATGACGTATGGTTTGCCATCGGCGACCATTTTGTCTGACTCTTCACGTGATAAGTTGGCATAACGGCCATCGTAACGAGGGGTCTCGCCATTGGCCATTTGTGCCGCACGCATCGCATCTAGCTCTTCGCTGGTACAAAAACAGCGGAAGGCATGACCACTGTCTAGCAGCTGCTCAGCGTGTTTTTTGTAGATATCGCCGCGTTCGCTTTGACGATAAGGGGCATGTGGACCACCGATGTCTGGACCTTCGCTCCAATCGAGTCCTACCCAACGCAGCGCATCCAAAATCATTTGTTCAGATTGCTCAGTTGAGCGCGTTTGGTCAGTGTCTTCGATACGCAAAATAAATTCGCCGCCATTCGCTTTAGCAAAGGCTAAATTAAATAGTGCAATATAGGCTGTGCCTACATGAGGAAAGCCAGTCGGTGAAGGCGCGATACGAGTACGAATAGGGCGCGTTGATGCTTGGGTCGATGGTTGCGTCATAAGAATCTCAGAGTGTGTTTGTTGATGAATGTGTTTGTTAATGAGTCTAGCAATGAAAGAGGGTAGTGAAAAACTGCCATGACAAATACGAACGAAATATTCGAATAAAAAATACGGCTGAAACAGTCGTCGTCAAAGTAGAAAAATAGCGTAAAATATAGCGCTAGTATAACAGAGAGATGGGATATTTTTAATGAAAAGCCTGTCTAGCGCTTGACTACAGATATATCCTTGCGATAATAATGCTAAGCAAGGCATAACTTGTTTATTTTCATCTGATTTTTTACTATTACAGGCCAATATGGTCGCCATCTACTGAGTCGTTTGTGTCACTATTAAATAATAAGCCAGAAAAAAAGCCACTATCTAACGTAAATCATTCTGAAACTGCTGACGATACCCACTCTGACGAATTAAGTTTTGTTCATGATGCCGTACTCCTACCAGAGACAGTTGCGGCAGTGCTGGGTGTTAAATCTCTGCCTAAGCAAACAAGCAGCGAGGGTAAAGGCAGTAATGACGACCAAAATAGCTTGAAGGCAAGCGGCATCTACGTTGATGCAACCTTTGGGCGCGGTGGTCATAGCAGGCTATTGTTAAGTCAACTTGCCGATGATGCACAGTTGATTGTCTTTGACAAAGATCCGACAGCTATCAGCGTGGCGCAAGAGCTGGCAAGTGCAGATAGCCGTGTGACAGTGGTTCATGACAGCTTTGCGACGTTGACAGACAGCTTAGTAGCTATGGGTATTACTGAAGTGGACGGGTTGATGGCGGACTTGGGTATTTCCTCACCGCAAATCGATGATGGTAGTCGCGGCTTTAGTTTTATGCGCGATGGGGCGGTCGATATGCGTATGGATACCAGTCGTGGCCAGTCAGTTGCTGAATGGCTAGAAACAGTCGATGATGAAACGTTGGCTAATGTACTTTATGAATTTGGCGAAGAGCGCCACAGTCGCCGTATTGCTCGTGCTATCAAACAGATGGAATGTTATGAATCAACACTTGAGCTAGCAGAAGTCATCAAAGTGGCACATCCGAACTGGCAGCGCGGCAAACATCCAGCGACCCAGAGCTTTCAGGCCATGCGAATTTTTATTAATAATGAGCTTGGTGATGTAGATGTTTTTTTAGAACAAAGTATTCCAATTTTGAAGTCGGGCGGACAGCTGGCAGTGATTAGTTTTCACTCGTTAGAAGATCGCCGTATCAAGCAGTTTTTGCAGCGGCATAGTAAAGGTCAGTATCCAGAAGACGAAAACCTGCCGATGCCACCCAACCGTCCGCGTTACTTTAGTAAGCCAAAACGTGTCGGTCCAAGTAAAGCTGAGACAAGTCAAAACCCGCGCGCGCGTAGTGCATGGCTGCGCATGGCAACGCGTACTGACACAGTTTATGAGCAGAAAACTGCACTATAGAATATTGTGACGCCACAAGTCATAGATAAATATGATTAGCGACTTGATTAAGATTGCTAATGTTTGTCTAAATGATGCTCAAATGTCTTAATGGCTACGCCACTGTTAAAAAGCTGTAAATATTGTCTGTTAGGCTCAGCAGTTCGTTTTTATCTGCTTAATAGTTGAAGGGCTTGATATGCTGTACAGTCACTCAACGTGTTTGGTTGAGGTATGACATATCAATATCTATGAGTTGTGATGGCTTATGGCTATTAAATATATTTTTTAGGTTCGATTTTTTACGTTTGGTTTTTACATCTATAAGTGTCTTTGTTTTTATATTTATCGATGACATGAGCGCATAATGACACGTTCATTTTTCGTAGTCCGTTATCTACTCTATCGTTTACGTTCACCTTTTTGAGATCGTCATGGCAATATCTGACAAACCTGCGAATCGCCGCACTGCTACACCTTATAACACCGATGTCGGCGAGCTGTTCGTACGCCGGTTTAATGTGGTGAGTATTTATGTGGTCGTGCTACTACTATTGGCAGCCACGATTGTATGGAGTGGTATCAAAACTGCCGAAGAAGTTCAGCAATATCATCAGGACTATAAAACCTTGCAAGATATGAAAAAACAAGAACGTAAGCTACAAGTAGAGCATCAACGTCTATTGATTGAGCAACAAACTTTTAGTGCCACACCGCAGATTGCCAGTCGAGCGGTTGCTGAATTAGGCATGTATTCGCCAACATTAAAGGATAAGCTGATTATCCAACCTGGTGTCGCAACTGCACTGGTACCAGTGGTCACCGAAGACTCAGATGAAGATATATCTGATGTTATTGGGCCACGTGCCTCTACCGATATCTCTCCTGAAGAGCCAGCGACGGAGGCAGGACAATGAGTGAGAAGAAGCCTAAATCCACCGCAAAAAAAACCAACAAGAAACCAGCCAGCGGCAAGGTAACCAAACCTCTACGCCGAGCCAGTGCTGCTAAATCTGGTCAAACGAGTAGTAAGCCTGATAAGGCCGCAAATAATCGCAAGGCAAAACTATTTGGTCGTATCAAAAAAAGCGATACTCAAGGCGCTTATACCAGTGTAAAAAACCGCAAAAGCAAAATGGTTTTTTCGAGTAAAGCTTCAGGCGCTTCTGCTCTCGGTGGTTTCGAACAAGACAAAAACCGTTTTCGTATGGTATGGGGTTTAGCGCTGGTTATATTAGCGCTATTGATTAGCCGTGCCTATTATATTCAGGTTGCCAACGCACAGTTTTATCAAGACAAAGGTAATCAGCTCATCACCAGTGAGCGTACCCAAAAATCTTATCGCGGTATGATTACTGATCGCAATAATCTACCGCTTGCAGTCAGCGCGCCGCTCGCGACTGTCTCATTCAGTCCGCATGATTATTCGCGTGAATATTATGAGCTAAAGCGTATTATCATTACCAATCCTAGCAGTCCACAATTACAGGCGCGTATGCAAAAGCGTCTAGACAATATGGACCTGACAAAGCTAGCCGCTGCTGCCAATATCTCGGTTGATGAGTTGAAAAAAGTCACGGCCATTGATGACAGTATTGATGTGACCGATGAGAAGGCGGTAAAAGCAGCTTTGCCATCTGGTGCAGGCTCGCACTATCTGCCACTACTTAATAAGGTCACACCTGAGATTGCTCAAAGCGTCAGCTCGCTTGACTTTCCTGGCGTCTATGAAAAGAACTTCTTTCAGCGCTATTACCCACAGCCACAGTCTAACGCTCAGTTGCTGGGCTTTATGGGTCAAATCGCCAACGATCCTGAAGGTGGCTACGAAGGCCGTGCTGGTATCGAACGCCAATATGAAAAAGATCTGGCGGGTGATGACGGTAAGGTGCTAGTTCTAAAAGATGCTAAACAGAACAGTCTGAAAGAGATCAAACAAATTGAGCCAGAAGTACCGGGTAAAGATGTGGCATTGACGATTGATTCGCGCTTGCAGTACCTGCTCTATAAAGAGCTGGAAAAGGCTGGTCGCTTGCAAAAAGCACGCTGGTCAACGGGTATGATCGTGGATGTACAAACTGGCGAAGTACTTGCATTATCAACATGGCCGTCGTTTAACTCGAACAACCTTAATGAAATGACAGGTGAAAACCAGCGTAACCGCGCACTGTTAGATGTGTTTGAGCCAGGTTCAGTGATGAAACCGTTTACCGTTGCCACAGCGTTAGACTCGGGCAAGTATACGCCAACGACTTTAATTGATACCAACCCCGGTTCGATTCGCGTACGTGGCTATACCATTCGAGATCATAATAATTTGGGTATGATTAACATGGCAACGCTACTACAAAAATCTAGTAACGTTGCCTCGACCAAGATTGCCTTATCTTTGCCTGCAGATGCTATTACTAACATGCAAAAACAATTTGGCTTTGGTTCAAAGACACCTTTACAATTTCCAGGTGAAGGTAGTGGGCTGGTCGTGACACCAAAAGAAAAAGAAACAGCACGGCGTGCAACCGTCAGTTATGGCTATGGTCTACAAGTGACATTGGCGCAAGTCGCACAAGCTTACTCAGCGCTAGCAGCAGGTGGGGTCATGCACCCACTTACCTTAACCAAAACTGACAAGCCGCAGCCAAGCAAACGCATCATGGCGCATGAGCAAGCAATGTCTATCGTACAGATGCTCGAGAGCGTGACTGAGCCTGGTGGTACGGCGAAAGCCGCCGCTATTGACGGGTATCGTGTGGCAGGCAAAACAGGTACATCACGTCGCATCAATCCAGACGGTGGCTATTATACTGACCAGTATCGTAACGTCTTTGCTGGTATGGCACCTGCATCCAATCCAAAGCTAGTGGGTGTGATGCTTATCGAAGACCCGCGCGGTCAGATTTATGCTGGTCTAACAGTCGCACCTGTCTTCCATAATGTGATGAAAGAAGCGTTACGGTTGTACAATGTGCCTTTGGATAAGCCATTGAAAACGGAAGCGCAGTAAGCGTTCAATTATTTTAAATGTCCAGTTCTATTGAGCTGACACGTCTTAACTGTTTAGGATTTATCTATGACCATGTCATCGCTAGATAGCGCTACTGTTACTTTACAACAGCTTGTAGATACCAATAAAAGCCAGCAGCATAAACTGGCTGAGCAGCTGACAGCGATGGTAGCAACATCGATTCAGAAAGCATCCAATCAGGCAGACTCAGGTCAAGCTCAATCTATTGCTCATATTCCATTCCAACAGTTTCGATTAGACAGTCGTCAACTTGAAGCGAATGATGTATTTGTCCTTCTAAAAAGCCAAACGGCAAACCCTCAAAAAAGTCGCGACTATTTACGGCAAGCTGCTGAGCAAGCCGCGTTTACTCTCTCAGAGATTGACCCTAGTGTTTTGCTTAGCGAAGCAAACAATTCTTCAAGTACTAGTAGCGAACCAAAGATAGATAATATTGCTGATACGCAGCAGCCATTAGCAGCGCTGCCATGCTCTGCCTTATACGTTCCCAATATTCGCGATTTTTTAGGTAGTTTGATTCAAGCGCGCCTACAATATCAGCAGTCAGTGACTCTACCGACTGTGGTTGCGGTGACTGGTACCAATGGCAAAACCACAATCAGTCAATTAGTAGCACAGCTTACTCAGTTAATGGGTCAGAGTAGCGCGGTGATGGGTACTGCTGGTAATGGTAGGCTCGGTGCTCTGGTGCAAGCTAGCCATACCACGGGTGATGCTTTAGCTGTTCAACAGTTCTTGTATCAAATGGGAACAGAACATGCTGAAATATTGGCATTAGAGGCCAGTTCTCACGGATTAGATCAGCAACGTCTACAAGGTATGCCAGTCACTGTAGCGATTTATACCAATTTGAGCCGTGACCATTTAGACTATCATGCCGATATGGCAGAATATGCTGCTGCCAAAGCCAAGCTGTTTGATAAAGCCCATTTCCCAGATTTGACTCATGCCATTATTAATATCGATGATGAGCACGCTAAGATTATGTTAGATACGGCAAACGCTAGCGACTTGACGGTATGGACATACAGTTTGGATTCATCAAAAGCGGCTACTTTTGTTGCTGTCGATATTACGCCAAGTCTGCAAGGCGTAAAAATAAATCTGCGTACTGATTTTGGTGATGAGAAAACTGACAATATAGAGATCGTCAGTCCATTATTAGGTCGCTTCAATGTTGCCAATTTGCTTGCAGCGATAGCAGTCGTCGTAGCACTTGATGCCAAGTCAGGTGCTAATGCTAAGCGCGCTGAGCGTATTGCTCCTGCTATTACACAGCTGCAAGGTGCTGTTGGACGTATGCAGCGCGTACCGTCAAATGATGGTTGTTTTATCGTTGATTATGCGCATACCCCAGATGCTCTAAGCCAAGTGCTGGCCAGTCTTAAGACTCACTGTAAAGGTCAGCTATGGGCAGTATTTGGTTGCGGCGGAGATCGTGATGCAGGCAAGCGACCACTAATGGCGCAAGCAGGTCTGGCAGGTGCTGATCGAGTTGTTTTGACCGCGGATAATCCACGTACCGAAGACCCCAATGTGATTTTGCAAGATATGCAGGCTGGTATGACAACTGAGCAATATCAACGAACCCATATCGAGCCTGCCCGCCAAACCGCCATTGAGTATGCAGTGAGTCACTCTGGTTCCGACGATATCGTAGTCATCGCAGGCAAAGGTCATGAGACCTATCAAGAAATTAACAACGTTCGCTATGATTTCGATGACAGTGTTGTTTTGCAGCAGACATTGAACCAAGCTGGTCGTGTGTAATTGATTGGCTATCTACACACGCATTAGTAAAAAACTGATCATTAAATATAAAAATTAAGTAGTCATCACACAAGGTAATCATTATGACAGCCGACACCGATAATACTGCCCACTCGCAAGGGCTCTATGTCTGGCAAATGGACAATCTACTCGCAGCAACTGCGTCGCTTGATGGACATTGGCAGCTACCACAAGGCCATTCAGCAGAACAGACAGCATTAGCCAGTAAGCGTATAGCCACTGATACCCGCACGATAAAGCCCGGTGATATATTTTTGGCGCTAAGCGGCGATAATTTTGATGGCCACGATTATATCGAGACAGCAATGTCAAAAGGAGCTATTGCCGCTGTCATCTCACGTCCTATCTCGTTGTCCGGTTCAAATGCTATTCCGCAATTGGTGGTCAGTGATACCCGTTTGGCGCTAGGCCAGCTGGCAGCGTATCGTCGTCAGCAACATACAGATTTAACCGTGATTGCTATTACAGGCTCTAGCGGTAAGACTACTTGTAAAGAAATGCTAGGCAGTATTTTTGGTAGATTGGCACCGACATTGATCACTCGTGGTAACCTCAATAACGATCTAGGTGTACCAATGATGTTGCTTGAGCTATCAGATCATCATCGTTATGCTATTTTGGAGTTGGGCGCAAACCATATTGGCGAGATTGCTTATACAACTGAGATTGTTCAGCCTGATGTAGCCTGTATCTTAAACATTGGAACAGCACATTTGGGTGAGTTTGGTAGCCGTGAAGGTATCTGCCAAACCAAGGCAGAGATTTATCATACGTTGACAGATGCACAGTTTGCGATTGTGCCTGATAGAGATGATTTTACCAATCAGCTACGTCGTATCGCTGAAAAACACACGTCTCATGTGATTGGTTTTGGTAATACGGATGTGAGTTCCAGCCATCTAGACGTAGAGCCTGAACGTAGCGAATTTAAGCTACATATTGGCAACCAAATCCATGATATCAATTTGCCATTGGCAGGTGAGCACAATGTTAATAATGCCTTGGCTGCTGCCGCCTGTGCGCATGCGCTAAACATTGAGGTGAGCGATATTGTGGTTGGGCTAGAAAACGCGCGTCCTGCTAAAGGTCGTTTAAATAGCCAGATACTTGGTATGCATCGTCTCATTGATGATACTTACAATGCCAATCCTCATTCGGTACGTGCTGCCGCCAAAGTATTGGCTGCGCAAACAGGCACGCAAGTTATGGTGCTGGGCGATATCGGTGAGCTAGGAGATGCGGCTATTAGTGAGCATCAAAGCTTAGGCCGTACTATTGCGACCACGGGTATCAATGTGCTGCTTTGTGTTGGTGAGTTTGCACCTTATACCGTCGCGGGAGCGCAAGAGGTATCTGATATCAGTGCTCATGCTTTTGCCGATAAAGAAAGTTTATTACAGTATTTACAGCCGTATTTGCAAGCGCAACAAGCCAAGCCTTGTACTGTGTTGTTCAAAGGCTCTCGTTCCATGGGAATGGAAACTCTTATAAATGCGCTAGTCAAGGAGTAGGCGGTGTTAGTTTGGTTGTTCGGCTGGCTTGGCCAGTATTATACGCCGTTTTCTGCGGTTTCTTCGTTGACGCTACGAGCATTGCTCGCTGTTGTTACCGCCCTTGTATTTAGTATGATGTTTGGTGGTCGTGTTATTAGGCACCTACGCTCGCTCAAATATGGTCAGGCCATTCGTAACGATGGGCCTCAATCGCATTTGGTCAAGACTGGTACGCCAACCATGGGCGGGGTGTTGATCCTAAGTGCGATTGGTATATCGACGCTACTGTGGGCAAGATTAAACAATCCTTATGTTTGGATTTTGCTCGTGGTTATGGTTATCTTCGGTGCCGTAGGTTGGGCCGATGATTGGCTAAAAATTAAGTATAAAGATCCAAAAGGCTTAATCGCTCGCAAAAAGTATTTTTGGCTGTCGATGGGCGCGCTATTTGTTGGTGTGTCGTTGTATTATATCGCCACGTTACAACCCGATATCAATACCACGCGTGAAATGCAGGATCTGCTATTGCCAGTATTCAAAGACTGGATGATTCCATTTTCAGCGGTGCCATTTGGTATTGGCTTTATCATTTTTACTTATTTTGTGATTAATGGCGCTTCTAACGCAGTCAATCTAACCGATGGTTTAGATGGCTTGGCGATTCTGCCAGTCGTTCTTGTTGCTGCAGGTCTGGGCGCGATGGCTTATGTATCAGGTGATGTACGCTTTGCTGATTACTTACATGTTCCTTATATTCCTTATAACTCTGAAGTTATCATTGTCTGTGGTTCAATGGTTGGCGCAGGTCTTGGTTTCTTATGGTTTAATGCGCATCCAGCACAAGTATTTATGGGTGATGTTGGTGCGCTAGCATTGGGCGCGATGTTAGGTACTATCGCCGTGATGACTCGCCAAGAGATTGCTTTTGCTATTATGGGTGGTTTATTCGTTGCTGAAGCGCTATCAGTTATGTTGCAAGTTGGCTCGTATAAGCTGCGTAAAAAACGCGTATTCCGTATGGCGCCACTGCATCATCACTTTGAGGAAATTGGTTGGAAAGAAACACAAGTGGTGGCGAGATTTTGGATTATTGCCATTATTCTTGTCATTCTTGGGTTAATGACGCTAAAACTGCGTTAAGCTATAACAGCTGAATATCTATATAGATATCAATTTGCAAAACTCTAAAAAGCCGTTTCAATCATGATTGAGACGGCTTTTTGTCGCTCAAGACTCATGAATTTTGTTAAAATGCGAAATATATCAACATCACTTTGAGATGCCCGTGTCGTTATTTATTTGTCCACTTTGTCAGTCACCGCTAGAGCCCGCCGCAGATACTTGGCGTTGTGATGGTAGTCTGCATCCTAAACATACTTCACACCCCTTTGATGTGGCGCGACAAGGCTATGTTAACTTATTGCCAGTGCAGCAAAAAAAATCCAAAGCACCTGGGGATAGCCAAGAGTCTATCGATGCGCGTAAGCGGTTTTTGAATCATGGGCACTATGCTCCGCTCCAAAAGCTAATTAGTCAAAAAATGGCAGAATTGTTGTCTAACGATGAGCTAATAAATGAGCAAGCTAGCGCGCCGGTCAACTGGCTCGATATTGGCTGCGGAGAAGGCTACTACACGCAAGAAATGGCGCAAATGGGACCAGATGCTATAGACCTGCTGATAGCCGCTGATATTAGTAAGCCTGCAGTGGTTGAGTTGGCTAAGGTTAGCAAAGTAGCAGGTCATCTATGGTATCAGCTGCGTCAAGAAAATACTGCCAAGACGACAACAGTCTATCCATTAGTGACTAGTGCTGCACATCTACCATTACGCCCACACAGTATGACGGGTATTAGTAGTATCTTTAGTCCTATTTTGCCCGAGGCGTTTGATAATGTATTGATGGATACTGGCTATCTGATCATTGCCAAACCTGATGTTGGGCATTTGGCAACGATGCGTGATGCGTTATTTGATGATGTACGTGAGCACGATTCTGATAAGTTTTTGCAAGAATTGGCACCGTATTTTACGTTGGTTGAGACCTGCCGTGTCAGTACAGAGTTGACGTTATCCGCAGGTGATGTGGCTGATTTGATGACGATGACGCCTTATGCTTACCGTGCCCGCAGTGAAAAAAGGCAAGCATTATTGACCGCCGTAGAAACAGCAGCATTTAGCACAGAGGCGAAGTTTGTGGTTTATATTTTGCAGAAAATATCTGTTTAGCACATTTAGAGCGTAGTAGTATAGAGTACTGCTATGCTTGTTTAAAATATTAGCCAATAACTTCTAATGAGTCAGGTTTTTCGATCAATAAAAAGAAAGATATAAGAGATTTAGGTTATCCATATATGTATTTACATTTGTCATCAACCAGCTAGTAGTTCGCCTTTCTATAAATACGATGCTTACCGATAAAGTGTAAATACGCTGTCATTTAACCAAACATTACGCCAACACCTAACATGCCTTTGATCGCGCATGCCCTCGTAACAATCGCAACCTTTCTTCAAGTTTTATAAAGCTACTTAATACTAGAATCATTTATCATTCTCTTTGTCGATAGAGTAAAGCTTTATCACGATAGTTTATTCAACACTAAGTGAACTATCTATAACTACTCTAAATATAAATTCAGAGGAATAAAATAATGAAAAAAATACTAGTTAGCTCAATTTTAGCCGCTACTGCTTGTTTGTCGATGGTGGGTCAAGCCAATGCTGCACCTAATTTTGATAAGCATCATTCAGCTCAAGTACAGCATCAAAAATACAGCAGCAATAAAGCGAGTAATAAATATAAGCAAGCCAAAATTAAGGCAGCGAAATCACATCACAAAGCACGGGTAGTAGCTGCTAAACACAAAGCAACAGCCAAAAAGGTCCATGCTAAAAACAGCCACGACAAAAATAACCATGACAGAAACAACCATGACCGTCGCTCGTAAAAACTCGATTTTACCATCTAAAAATAGCGCCTAATTAAGGCGCTATTTTTTTGTTCTTATATGACACTATTGGTTGTTCCTAATCGAGCAAAGGCTACTGACTATTAAACACTATTGGTTTGGACATACCACTTTCATTAGGCTGAGTGAGAGTCACTTTACTACTCAAAATATCACCTTTGGGATTTATCTTATAGCATTCTGAAGAAGTGCCTGCTGGGTCAAAACTTAGTAGTAAGTTGCTTGAGTTTTCTATACAGAGCCACGCCGTATCATTAGTGTTTTGGGTGAGGGACCATGCCTGATTATAAATAGCAGTTTTTTGGCGCATACTACTGTCAGCATATACGTTTTCAGTGATGAGTTGACTTGAGTCGCCTACAGTAGCTACCTTGGGGATACTCGTCGTTTGGTTAGCGACTGAATACTCCCCCGTACTATCCGTAAAACCATGGAATGCTAATGGGTCTAATGTAAAATAATTGATAGCGACTGACTGGTCCGTGATTTGCTGATTCACTGTGTTTATTGTGCTGACTTCTGCGCCTTGTACCATTTTATTATTAAAGCGTAAGTTGCCTTTTGGAGTGGTTTTAATGTCGACAGCTACGCTATATCCATCGACAGTAGCGACCAGTTTTTCACTACGTTGTTTGGTATAGATATTGAGTAGGGCAGTCTCAACTGGGTATTGAGTAACCACTTTATCAGTGTTGTTATTTTGATTAGCCGTACCTGTTGTCACGCCATCCATACCAGTAGCACAAGCACTCAATCCGAGTCCTGCTACGATACACATCCCTAGTGTTTTCATCGTTATATCCTTTAGTTTATTTAAATAAATACTACGAATATCTACTATAATCCAATTTTTGGACAATGGCATCTGCCGAGCAACATAGACTCTGTTGTTATTCCATTCTTATGTTGAATAAGAATGAGGCCAAGTATAGATATAAAGATAAATTAAACGTTAAATAAAACCTAAAAGTCTTACTGTATAAGGGTTATAAAGTAAAAGGAGCTATTAATAACATGAAGAGCAGTAGAGTATTTAGTTATCGAAAGGTAGTTTGATACTGCTAAGCCCGACTGAAAAAACATCTATAATGTGCACTACGATAAAAAAATTTATTCAAAAAAAGATGAAAGCAGCGCCTGATAATATGGCTTGGCTTTATTCGAATGTGTGAAAATAGGTTACAATAGTTGTTCAAGTAAACCTATCTCTAGTACGTCATAAATAAGCCACTTTAAGTGGCTTATTTATTTGGTAAAAATAAAAGAGTGCAAAAATGTTAGATGATTTTCCGCTTTCCAAAGGTTGATAGCACGTATCAATGCCAATTACGGTATATCAATACATACTCTCAAAGGAAGAAATAAATGTCAGTTAATGAAGCATTATTAGATGAAGTCAAACAGTGGCGCAAACAAATTCACAGCCAGCCTGAGCTCGGATTCAAAGAATTTAAAACCTCATCATTTATCGTAGATAAATTACAATCTTTTGGTATTGAGGTTCATCAGGGCTTGGGCGGCACTGGTGTGGTTGGTACTTTGAAGAACGGTGTGGGCCCTACTATCGGTATAAGAGCCGATATTGACGCATTGCCAATCACAGAACAAAACGACGTTGAGCATAAGTCTACCCACGCAAACTGTATGCACGCCTGTGGTCACGATGGTCATACCTCTGTTCTGTTAGGAACTGCAAAACACCTAAGTCAACATAAAGAGTTTAGCGGTACTATTCACTTTATTTTTCAACCTGCAGAAGAGGTTTTGGGCGGTGCCAAAGCCATGATTGATGATGGCCTGTTTGATAAATTCCCGATGGATGCTGTCTACGGTTTACATAACTGGCCTGGGCTACCAGTAGGAGAAATCGCTGTAAACAATGGCCCTATGATGGCTTCTTTTGATACTTTTGAGATTACATTAACGGGCAAAGGCACGCATGCTGCTATGCCGCATTTAGGTGCTGATCCTATAGCTGCTGGCGCTGCGCTAATCACTAATATCCAATCTATTATCTCTCGACGCGTCTCGCCATTGCAATCGGGCGTTATTAGCGTGACGCAAATGAACAGCGGCGACACCACCAACGTGATTCCAGATGTCGCCATATTAAAAGGTACGGTTCGTAGTTTTGATATGGATGTACGCCAATCGATGCAAGAAATGCTCACAGAAATGGTTGCCACCTTACCACCTTTATATGGTGTCAAAAGCGAGATGGATTACCATATCCGTTATCCAGTAACCACCAATGATAGTCAGGCTTACCTTGAGATTAAAGAAGCAGCCACTAAGGCGCTTGGTGCCGATAAAGTCAATACTGATGTAGAACCTTCGATGGCTTCTGAAGATTTCTCATTTATGAGTCAGGTAGTTAAAGGTGCCTATTTTTGGTTGGGCGTTGATGGCAGCACACCTTCTAAGCCGCTGCACAATGCCTCTTATGACTTCAATGATGATGCTATCGAGACAGGTATCAAAGTGTGGATTTCTTTGGTTGAGTCAGAGTTACCAAAGAACGCTGAATAAATAAAATTTATTATCAGGAGATAAAGCTTAACAGACCAAGTTCAATCAATAGAGTCATTATCAAACTCAAAGGGAATTTATATGAACAACAATAGCGTGCTGTCACCTACCATGACGAAGCACCTGCTTGATTGGAAGCTGCATTTATTAGTGATCGCTGCATCGTTATTAGCAGAATGGATAGGCATTATAAAAATTCCTATCGGTATCGGTATTTTAGTATTACTGCCATTACTTTATGCCTTTATCTTCGCAATTTTATTAAACCCCAATGTCGTGCCCTCGATGAAGGCTGTTATAACTAAAAAACGAGCCAAGTTTGCCAGTTATGCCATTCTATTAAGTATCATGCCTTTCATCGCCAAATTTGGTGTTGGTGTTGGTCCCAATATCGAAGAAATCATCGCTGCTGGTCCAGCACTACTATTGCAAGAGTTAGGTAATGTAGCGACCGTTCTGATTGCGCTGCCCGTTGCAGTGCTCGTTTTTGGTATGGGCCGAGAAGCCATCGGTGCCACGCACTCCGTTGCCCGTGAACCCAACGTCGCTTTGATTGCTGATAAATACGGGCTGCAAAGTCCAGAAGGCATCGGTGTGATGGGCGTCTATGTCATGGGTACTTTATTTGGTGCGATTTACTTCTCATTAATGGCTGGTATCATCGCCTCAATGGATGTCATGGATGTACGCGCACTTGCTATGGCATGCGGTATTGGTAGTGGTAGCATGATGGGTGCTTGTTCAGCAGCATTGGCAGAGACAGTGCCCGCTCAAGCAGAGACAATTACGGCATTTGCAGCGACTTCTAACTTGCTAACGTACGCCACTGGTTTATTTGTTAGTTTATTTGTGGCGCTGCCTTTTACAGAGTTTCTGTATAAAGTAGTCAGTAAATTTAAGAAGAACCAACAGACTATTGCTACGACAGAAACCAATCTTGATGCAGTCATGGAAGAGCCTGCCAGTCTGTCTGTCATGCAGTCTTTTATCCTATTAGCTGTGATTTGCGTGGTCTTGCTACTAAGCAACTGGGTAGGGCAAGGTGTAAACCCATTATCAGCACTACCTGCCATGCTCATTTTATTTGCATGTTGTGTGATTGGTATGCTGTTAAAACGCTTTATTCCAGTCAATGTACCTGCGATTGCTTGGATATCTATTGTAGCCATTTTAATCTCTCTACCACAGTTTCCATTTAGTGCTTATGTTTTAGAAGAAACTGCCAAACTGGGCGTATTGCAATTATTAACGCCAGTACTTGCTTACGCTGGTTTTGCCATTTCGCAAGTGGAAGTTGATCTGTTCAAGAAGTCTGGCTTTAAAATTGCTATTGTTGCGGTACTGACCTTTACAGGTACGTTTATTGGATCAGCAATGATTGCGCAAGCTATGCTCTAAAATTCAGACTGGTATTCGAAGATAATAAAAACCCCAGTTTCTAAACTGGGGTTTTTATTGTTTAACTCTACTGAAAAGTAGATAGTTATCTTGCGTTACAACTTTTGTATGAGTCACTCTCAGTCCATGGTACGAATTTTTTAGTTCGGTCAGCTAATATGTTATTCGATTAGGAGTTGAGGTTACACAGGAATATTTCAGGCAGCAGTAGAGAATGAGTATGGACTTAAAGTCCTACTATTAAATGATTTATAGAAAGTTTCAGTAAGGATAGAATAGGATAATAAAACTAGGCTTTACTTGAGCGGAATAAGATTGGCGGTGAAGGAGGGATTCGAACCCTCGATACGCTATGAACGTATACACACTTTCCAGGCGTGCGGTTTCAGCCACTCACCCACTTCACCGTTTTTTGAACGCCTAAGTATAGCGGATACCATTTAAAATGTCACGACTTGCGCGCTATCTTTCTTTATTGGCAAGCGCCTGCTAGGATAGCAAATATGTAACGGCAAGTATAAATGGTTGAAAGTTGAATGATAGTTTTTAATAAGCTGAAGTACGGATTTAAGAATAATGCGCTGATGGCGATATTGCTTGTCGCGACGGGTATCACACAAGCTCACGCTGGTGATTTGACCCAGTGTAGCCAGTCTTTTTATGGTGGCGTTTATCCCGAATTTACCAATACCAAGCTAAAGAAAGACACACAAGCGCTATGCATGGATGGCTTTGCAGTTATGTACTCGGGGGTCTCGCGTACACCGCTCTGGTCAGCAGAATATCTCGATCGCACGCGTCTACAACAAGCCAAACAGATTGACCGTGAAGACAGTTTTCATGAAGAGAGTAAGCTACCAGAGTCAGCACGTGCCTCGCTATCTGACTATTCAGGTTCTGGCTATGATCGAGGGCATTTGGCACCTAATGCCGATATGGCCAATCGTAGCCAGCAATATGATAGCTTCAGCCTAGCCAATATTGCTCCACAGTCACCACGTAACAATCGTTATATTTGGCGTAATATTGAATCTGCTACGCGGTATCTAACGCAGCAATACGGTGAAGTATATACCATTACAGGTGTGGCATTTACCGATAAAAAAACCAAGCAGCTCGCTAATCGTGTCCTTGTGCCTAGTCACTTTTTCAAAGCTGTATACATCCCAGCAACCAATCAAGCAGGCGTGTATTATGCACCAAATGATGAATCAGAACGCATCGACGTGATCAGCATCGATGAGCTAACCACTGAGGTTGGTATCGATGTATTACCTATGCTAGATAATCAGTCCAAATCTCAAGCGTTTGACTTACCATTGAAGGCAGGTGAGAGTTCAGATACGCCGGAGGCGCCAGTGGAAGAGCCTGGGTGGATGCTGTTTGTGTGGGCTATTTTAGAGTGGTTGATTGCACAATTACAGGCCTAAACTGGCAGTAAAACCAAAGAATAGCCTAATGTTGAAAAAATAAAATGTTACTGACAATAAGGATAACCAAATGATTGAGCCATTTGCCAACGACCATCAAAGTATGCAGATTGGTGATCTTGTCATTGAAAATCAACAAGACAAGATTATTATATATGGTGATATTGATCTCACTTTTGATGAGTTAGGATATAAGCAAGCCCAACAGCTACATGAGCTGTCAGGGAAAATTGTACAAGCGTTTGAAGAAGAAAATCTGTATAGCAAGAATAGTGCTAAGTCAAAGGAAAATGATGACCAATTAGATAAAAATATCGACAACCCTTTCCTGTAACTCTTTGATATGGTTTTATTTTTGTAGAAATAAGAAACTGCAAAAAAACTACTAGGCAAAGCCTAAAAATTGCTTATAATGAGTTAAGACATCGCTTGTGTCGCTCGAACCTTTAACCAAAATCTTATAAGTTATAATGGTAACTATCATTTAAAAAGGTCGAAACCGTAAAGCTCGTAATGAAAGGTTCTAGCAAAGGATAAGCATAGGACATCAGAAACATCACGTTTCTAGTAATCATTGTATGAAGGGAGTCAATCTATGAAATTATTTACAAAGACCACTTTAGCTGTTGCTGGTATTGGTATTGCCAGTATGGCATTCGCCGCTGACCCATTAGCCAACACTACATGGCAGACATATGATGAAGGCAAGCCAAAAGGTACGGTAAAAATCACTGAGTCAAATGGTGTGTTAACAGGTACTCTTGTTGCTACTAACTCAGCTACAGGCAAAAAACACGTTGGTAAAACTGTTATTAGAGGTCTAAAGTCTGATGGTGGTGGTAAATATAGTGGTGGTACGATTACTGATCCTGAGAAAGGCAAAGACTATCGAATGACTGCAAGCTTAAGTGGTAATACATTAAAATTAAAAGGCTATATCGGACCATTCTCTCGTAGCCAAGAATGGAAAAAGAAATAAACTAAAAATTAGTCTCAGATTAATACACAAAAATCCCGCGTTACCGAAAGGTCTTGCGGGATTTTTTACGTTTTAGATCTAAGTTTATAGCTTCAATAGGGGCGTTCTTTAAGCACTAGAACTATAAGCGCCGATACTACAGTAGGTAGTATCGGCGCATTTAACAGCAATCTTCAGCTTACTTAAAAGGAGCTTATCTTATGAATTCTGGGTAAGCTTCCATACCACACTCTGCAATATCAGCTCCTTCGTACTCGTCCTCTTCAGAGATACGTAGACCGATAACCAGCTTGATGATAGACCAAACTACTAGGCTAGCAATGAACACCCAAGCAAAAATGGTAGCAGCGCCTACAATCTGACCGATAAAGGTAGATGCTGGGTTGGTGATAGGTACGATTAGTAGGCCGAATAAACCAACCACACCATGAACTGAGATGGCACCGACTGGATCATCAATTTTGATTTTATCTAAGGCTAAGATTGATAGTACCACGATGATACCAGCGATAAGGCCAAAGATAGTGGCTTGCAATGCTGAAGGCGTTGAAGGTTCAGCAGTAATGGCTACTAGACCAGCTAGTGCACCGTTTAGGAGCATGGTCAAATCAGCTTTGCCGAAGATGAGGCGTGCTAACAATAAAGCGCCTACTGCGCCGCCGGCAGCTGCCGCATTAGTATTTAAGAAAACTACTGCAACAGAGTTAGCGCTGGCGATGTCGCCTAGTTTAAGTACTGAACCGCCGTTGAAACCGAACCAACCCATCCACAAAATTAATGTACCAAGCGCAGCAAGTGGTAGGTTGGCACCTGGAATGGCGCGTATTTCGCCGTTAGGACCGTATTTGCCTTTACGTGATCCTAAAAGTAATACACCTGCCAACGCTGCTGCTGCACCTGCCATGTGTACAATACCAGAGCCTGCAAAGTCAGAGAAGCCCATATCGCCTAGGTTGAACATACCAAATACATCGTTGCCGCCCCATGTCCAGCTACCTTCTAATGGATAGATAAAGCCAGTCATAACCACAGCGAACAATAAGAATGACCACAGTTTCATACGCTCAGCAACGGCACCCGATACGATTGACATACAGGTCGCTACAAAGACAAC
The DNA here is from genome assembly GCF_052376235.1 of Psychrobacter sp. AOP7-A1-24. Lineage (NCBI taxonomy): Bacteria > Pseudomonadati > Pseudomonadota > Gammaproteobacteria > Moraxellales > Moraxellaceae > Psychrobacter > Psychrobacter sp. AOP7-A1-24. Next base: position 64,296 of record NZ_JBQSVM010000009.1, read on the forward strand.
TTGGAAGAAAAAATCTGATGCGGCAGAGTAGACAGAGTCGCCACCGAAGCCGTTTTCAGTAGAGGCCGCTAAGGCGTCTTCTACTAATGTATCACCACCTGCGATTCCGCTTAGAAATAGATCGCCACCGTACATAATCGCGTAGCCGCATACCATATACATGATACTAGCTGTTGAAAATAGCGCGACGTTTTTGGTTAAGATTTCGACTGTATTTTTTGACCGGACCAGTCCGGCCTCTAACATAGTGAAGCCTGCTGCCATCCACATGACCAACGCACCACATATCAAAAAGTAAAACGTATCGAGCGCATATTGGAGCTCAAAGATTTGACTTTCCATTTAAATTCCCCCTTGAATTTATAATATAGATATCGGCATGACCGATAGATAAAAATGCTATAAGAGTCTGTACCTATAAGTTTATGCCCGTAGGTAGGTTTTCAAATTTAGATAGCGTCAGGCCCCGTTTCACCCGTACGGATGCGGATAACTTGCTCAAGTGCAGTGACAAAAATTTTGCCGTCACCAATCTTACCAGTGCTAGCGATACGAGTGATTGCCTCAATAGCAGGCTCTACCATCTCATCGATCACAGCCACTTCGACTTTTACTTTAGGTAAAAAATCCACCACGTATTCTGCGCCGCGATAGAGCTCTGTATGACCCTTTTGACGACCGAAACCTTTGACTTCAGTGACAGTGACACCTTTAACACCGATGTCGGAAAGCGCTTCACGCACGTCGTCGAGCTTAAACGGTTTTAAGATCGCAGTGATTAGCTTCATAAAAAATTCCTTATTTGTGTGATGCCGCAGATTGATAGAAGTACTATGGTGCATCATCATATCTCTGCCTTGCTTACTGTATGTTATTCAAGAACTGTGCCAACCTACTCAAGGGGGGAGGTAGAATTGGCGTTATTCATTAAAAAGTAGTGACAGTAGCAACATAGGATATGGGTTACGGTGCAACGATTAGAGCCATCGCTACAAGCATAATAAAGGTGAATCAATCTTTAGCGTTTGGTTAACGAAAACTTTATTATAACCAACTTTTTGAGTGCTTGGGGAGGCTATCCCTTTATTTCATGTGACGATTTGCTAACTTGATTTTGGTCGTTAGCTTGGTCTTTTTATACAAGCGTATCAAAGATGAGTGGCGAGAAGACAGAGAGAAAGTAGAAGTAAGCAGCAGAGCCTGACATAGTAGTCAGACCCTTGCGCTTAGGTAGGTAAAGGGTTTGGACGTATTTATATATACACCGTTATGCTTTAGGAAAGAGTAGGTAAGGGGTTTTTGTACTGACCAATAGCTTTTTTGTGTCGCTACCTTGTAGTAATTCGCGTAAACGAGATTGGCCGAAAGCCCCTGTCATGAGCAAACCAATATCATGTTGGTTTTGATAATAGTTCAAAGCCGCTGCAACATCACGGCAGTCCAGCAATGTCTTTTTGGATTTGATACCCGCCTGTTTGAGTTTGGCATAGGCTTCACGCAGTGCATCACAGTTATCAGAAGTCTCTTTCCCAACCATTACAATATGAACCGTCAATGCACGCACAAGTGGCGTTTTACACAACCATTTTAGTAGTTTATGGCACGTTGGACTGTTATCAAACGCGAATAAAGCAGTAGTAGGGGTCAAAAATGGTGCATGTGTCACCAAAATGGGGCAGTGACTGACTCGTATAAGTTGGCTCAGTGTCGATTTGCAGGTGACATGATGACCTATAACGATCAGTTGGGCCTTATCATCGACATAATCGATGCTTTGGTTGAGGTTCTCATGACGGTGCAGTGTATATGTCTTTAGCTTATGGCGTTGCTGTTCACAATATGAGGTTGCTTGAGATAATAACAGGCGCCCTTGCGCTTTCAGCTCACAGTTATTTAGATGCTCTTTAGATGTGAACTGTTCGAGCAAAGCGTTTTCGTCATCAATATTGAGGCAACCAGAATAATTAATAGCAGCTTTTTGCTGCAAGCTTGGCATCGAATGCAATAAGCCAACAGGTGCGCGCAGGCGACTAGAAGCCCACATACTAGCTTCTAGTACGGCTTGAACATGATCAGGACAATCCAAGCAAGCAATTACACTATCTGGTTTTAAATTACTCATAAAACGACCACATCATTTTAATAATAAAAATCTACTATCTCGGTTTAGGGTTAGCGTATGAACAATCTAACTAACTAACCCTTTTACCCATATAGCTGTCTATTAATATCCGATACATCTGCCATGGATTAACAATATAGCCACATGGCAACCGCGTAGATGCGCTTAGTCCAATAAGCCAATATCACGGCGGTCGTGAACAGAGAAGCGGTCAATCAGTGTTCGGCTCGCATTGTTGAGTCCTACCACTTTGACATCAATACCTTCACGTTGCAAGCGCATCACTAGCTTGTCTAAGGTGTCAACAGCGCTGACATCCCAGAAATGTGCTTGGCTTACATCGATCTGAACACTGTCCACGGCTTCTTTGGTATCGAAGCTATGTAGGAACTGCGTAGTAGAGGCAAAGAATACCTGTCCTTGAACATAATAGTAACGGGTATTACTACTGTCATCATATTCACTAAAAATGGTTAAGAATTGACCAATTTTATTGGCAAATGCTAAGGCAGATAGTAAGACACCTACGCCAACACCATAAGCCAAGTTGTGAGTAAAGACGGTAGTCAATACAGTCGCGAGCATAACGATATTAAACGACATTGGATGTGTCTTAAACTCGCGAATCGATTGCCAGTTAAACGTACCAATCGATACCATAATCATGACTGCAACCAAGGCTGCCATTGGAATTTGACTAACCCATTCGCTTAAGAACACGACCATAATAAGAAGGACAACACCGGCTATCAAGGTAGATAGACGAGTGCGGCCACCCGATTTGACGTTGATCATTGACTGACCAATCATTGCACAGCCTGCCATACCACCAAAGAAACCTGACACGACATTGGCCATACCTTGACCACGACATTCTTTGTTTTTATCACTTGGTGTATCAGTCAATTCATCGACGATCGTCGCTGTCATCATCGACTCTAAAAGACCAACAATAGCAAGCGCGATAGAATAGGGAGCAATAATCAGCAAAGTGTTTAGGTTTAATGGAATATCAGGTAACAAGAATACTGGTAATGAATCTGGCAAATCACCCATGCTACCAACATTGCGAATATCAAGGTTCATATACATAGCAACAGCGGTCAAACCCACAATACAAATAAGTGGTGAAGGAATGATGCGACCGATTTTAGGGATAAGTGGAAACAGATAGATAATCGCCAAACCAGCTGCCGTCATGATATAAACAGTCATGCCCACGCGCTCAGTCATCGGGTTCAGTTCTGGTAATTGCGCGGCAAAAATCAAGATTGCTAGCGCGTTGACGAAACCAATAACTACGGAGCGGGAGACAAAGCGCATCAGGTTACCAAGCTTTAGGATACCCATAACGACCTGAATGGCACCGCAAAGTAAGGTCGCGGCAAGCAAATATTGCAAACCATGATCAGCGACTAAATCGACCATTACGAGTGCCATAGCGCCAGTCGCTGCTGAAATCATCCCTGGACGACCACCAACAAAACTGATTACGACTGCGATACAAAATGAGGCGTATAAGCCAACCTTTGGATCAACGCCAGCGATAATAGAAAAGGCAATGGCTTCTGGAATAAGGGCTAGTGCTACAACCAAACCCGATAAAACGTCACCGCGAACATTGGAAAACCACTCGTCACGCAAGTTATCAATAAAAGATGTCATAAGTAAACTACATAGGGTTAGAGGCAAAAAAAGTAATCATTACTCATTTATAAAATGATCGCGTCGCTAATAATAGCTATTCATTTTTCTTTTACTTCAACATGTACTAGGTCATGTTGCTGTGTTGGATTGTGAGAAACTAATAACCAAGATATCTAACTAATAACCGAGGTATCTACTGATTTTTTTGGTATCAAAAATACGCTCATCAATAATCAATACGATGATAAGGGTAGTAACGTACCTAAAAATATTTTTTTAAAAGATTGCTTAAAATAGGCGACTAGATAGATGTACCTACAATAATATATAGAGTCAGCAATCACTTGCTGTAGTAGAAGGTGATATATCACTCGTCAAATTATCAAAATTGTCTGATATACCTCTATCACAACAATAATCGTTGATGAAGAAGCGTGACAATAGCGCGATAAACGTGACAACATGCTAAACTAAAATGCTTGAGCTATGTGCTCAGCAAAATACTGATAAATATTAACCAAGCTTACTATTATAGCATTAGCCACTTAATATAAAAACAGGCGAATAATAGCATAAAGTCATAAAAAATCAGTACCGAAATCTGAACGATGGCGTTAAGATGCTGCACATCTTAGCGGCGTCGATTAGAGTCGCTATACAGTAAATATCTTTAATGCAACTTTTCTCGTTTAATAGAAGGAATAGATATGACCACTAATACAGCAACAGAAGCCTTACTTCATAAGGGTAGTGGTCTACAAGTCGTGGTTGGTTTGGGGAAGTCTGGATTGTCGGTTGCGCATTACTTGGCCAAACAAGGCTATCAAGTCGCAGTCACTGATACTCAAGCTATCCCTAAACTGGCCGATCAGTTGCCAGCCGAAGTAGAGGTTCGTCAGTTTGGCGCGATAGATGCTGATTTATTACAGCAAGCAGCTCGTATCATTATTAGCCCAGGTATTTCTCTTAAAACTGCCGCTGTGGCTGCTGCTCGCCAAGCCAATATTCCTGTAGTCAGCGATATCCAACTGTTCTGTGAAGCTTGTACTGCACCTATTGTCGCGATTACAGGCTCTAATGCAAAAAGTACGGTCACTACGTTAGTTGGCCAAATGGCGGCAGATGCTGGCGTTAATGTGGGTGTCGGTGGCAATATTGGTGTACCAGCCTTAACGTTACTTGAAAATCCTGATATGGAGCTAGCAGTACTTGAGCTATCTAGCTTCCAATTAGAAACCGTCACCAATTTGGGTGCAAAGGTAGCGACTGTGCTCAATATGTCGCCTGATCATTTAGATCGTCATGGAGACATGCTCGGTTACCATCAAGCCAAACACCGTATTTTCCAGGGTGCCAAGTCGGTGATGATAAACCGTGAAGATGCACTTACTCGTCCATTAGTCGCAGACAATCTACCAAGAATTAGTACCGGTATTCATGCCCCTGATAAAGATCAGTACGGGCTTATTACTGACATAGAAGGCCAAATTTATCTTGCTCGTGGTACAGAACGATTACTGTCCGCAGACAAACTGTTGATTAAAGGACGTCATAATCTACTGAATGCGCAAGCGGCTCTGGTCCTTGGTGAGCTTGCAGGATTACCGCTAGAGAGTATGCTGAACACTTTGCAGCAGTTCGCAGGTCTTGAACACCGCTGCCAATATGTGGCTAATGCTGCTGGTATTGATTATTTTAACGACTCTAAAGGCACCAATATTGGCTCGACCATGGCCGCTATCGAAGGTTTGGGCGCAGTCTATGCGCCAAAAGACGGTAAACTGTTATTGATCTTAGGCGGGCAAGGCAAAGGACAACAGTTTGGTGAATTAACGCCTTTTATCAATCAATACGTGAGCCAAGTCTTGTTCATTGGTGAAGATGGCCAGCAGATTGAACAACACTTAAGATATGCGAAGTTGAGTGATGATGTCGCACTACATCAGTGTCAGACATTAGAGAATGCGTTTGCGACTATCCAACAAGTCACTACCAGCAGCTTATCGCAAGTGCAGGCTGTATTGTTGTCACCTGCCTGTGCTAGCTTTGACCAATATAGTGGTTATGCGGCGCGCGGTGAACACTTTAGCCAACTGGTCAATCAATTAGGCACAGCGCAATCAGAAGCTTGATAGGTCATTGGATGTTTTAATCAGCTACATAGATCGGTTTAGCAGATGTCTCGTCTCTAGCTACAGTCAGTATTTTATGATAAACGATTGTTTTGCCTATAGATTGCTGCTACTGTCAAACATACAATCCTGACTGCTGAAATAGGTGCTAGCTAAGGCATTTGCTAACGGCTAAGGTTTTTATCACCTATCTAGTAAGATTTACTTTATGATTTTTTAAACGGTGGCGTTTCATAGACGCCGTGTTTTTTCGTTTGTTAGTGTATATAAAATTATGGCGCTCTCTTCTTTTTTTCGTTCCTCGCCCCAAACCAAGCAAACTTCTGGCTCAGATGGTGTTCTGTCTATGCCGTCAGCGCGCGCAATTTTATTAGCAAGCGTCGGCTGTATGATGGTGCTGAGTCTACTGATGGTTGCTTCTGCTTCTATCCCCTTTGCGCTTAGCCGCGGTATGACAGAGCTATATTTCTTCAAAAACCAGCTGTTGTATATGACGATTGGTTTAATCGTTGCGGTTATTCCTTATTACGGTGTGTCTTTACGTACACTGTATAAGACCGAGACCCAGTTTGCCTTGCTAGGCATCACAGGGCTATTACTTGTGGCTACATTGTTTAGTACGCCAATTAATGGTTCCAAACGCTGGCTTACAGTAGGCGGCTTTAATTTTCAGGTAGCCGAGTTGGCCAAACTGGTCATGATCGTGTTTGTATCTGATTTTGTGGTGCGACGATCTTTTGAAGTTCGTAATGGCTTAGATGGTTTCTTACGAATTATGCTGGTAGTAGCGCTGATAACGATATTGTTATTGTCGCAGCCAGACTTTGGTTCTTTTGTTGTCATCATTGGTACACTGTTTGCGATTTTTTATATCGCTGGCGCACCTTATAAGCACTTCTTAGCCTTGGGTGCTGCTGCTATCGGTGGGGCTGTCTTGATGGTTACCACAGCAGAGTACCGATTGGTGCGTGTGATGTCGTTTATGGATCCATTTGATGATGTGCAGGATACTGATTATCAGCTCGCACGTAGTTTGATCGCCTTTGGTCGTGGACAATTTACGGGTGTTGGCTATGGTGAAAGTGTACAGAAACTGTCGCATTTACCTGAGGCACATACGGATTTCTTATTGGCTATTACAGGTGAAGAGTTAGGGTTTGTCGGTGTCAGCATGGTACTGATACTTGAGGCGTTAATTATTGGTAGTGCGATGCGTATCAGTTATAACGCGCTAAAACGCCGTCAAATGCGTATGAGCTATACCGCTTTTGGTATTGGCGTGGTGTTCATTGCCCAGACGATTATTAATGCTGCGATGAATATGGGCGCCATTCCAACCAAAGGTTTGACTATGCCGTTCTTTAGTTATGGTGGTTCGTCTATGTTGATTAGCTTGGTTATGGTCGCGCTATTATTAAAGATATATAAAGAAAGCCCTGAAATAGAAAAAAGCCAATGCCGTTATTATTAATAGGTTCTATATATAATAGTCTCTGCATAGCTTTAAAGTGTTGATAAATAATACTGAGTATTATTGGAAAATAAGAAAGCGTCACTGGTAGTGGCGCTTTTTTTTGTCTGTTTTATGATTTTTTAACGCTTATTAATAGATCAGGTTTAACTGCTGTTTGCCTTGTAGCGGGGTATTGTCCCACTGAGCAATGGCTTGTTTAAGCATATTTTCTGGTGTATCGATATCGACTTTTGGTTGCTGTAATAGTGACAGGGCTTCAGCGATGAGCTGGCTTGGATCCGATGTGTCGATTGGTTGAGCAAGGTTTTGCTTAGAGAGCTTTTGACCATCAGCATTGTTAATTAATGGCAGATGGTACCACCGATCAATAGTGGGTAGGCGTGCGGCTTGCATAATACCGATCTGTGCAGTCGTCATAGGTAAGATATCAAGGCCGCGCATGATATGAGTAACCTGCTGTAGGCCATCGTCAAGGCTGGCCGCCAGTATGTAATTGATCATACCGTCTTGGCGACGAGCAACCATATCACCCAACGTCTGCTGTGGATTGTCCCACTGTAATCCCTGAATACCGTCATTGAAACCAATCCGATAGTCTGGTAGTTGGATGCGTAGCTTATGCTGCTGTCTATCAAGGTTAGCTGCCACACAGCGACGCGGATACCGCTGCCTATTTGGCTGTACTTGTTCAATTGATAAAACTTGCTTGTCTGATAACGTTTGATTAATTGATACGGCTAGGTGAGTATGACTATGGTTTCTGCTTATTTCTTCTTGCACCCAGTATTGTTCTAAATCTTTACGGGAGCATCGGCAGCCATACGTTAACGGCTGTAGACACGACGATAAGTAATCATTATAGATATCAATGCGCTCAGACTGATAAATGACATCACCGTCCCAATGTAGTCCCAATGTCTCAAGGTCCATTAGGATCTGCTCAGTAAACTGCCTATCACAGCGTTCAGTATCGGTATCTTCCATGCGCAAAAGCCATTTGCCACCGATCGATTTAATATGGCAAAAGCTGGCAAGCGCAGTGGTCAGAGAACCAAGATGTAATTCACCTGTTGGTGAGGGTGCAAAGCGGCCGATAGGCTGTGAGGATTCTGTTTGAGTTGGCATGTCGATAGGTGTAGTCTTCAAAATAAATGGCTGTCTATAAAAGTAATAGAGATAGAATAATAAATATGAGTATCAAAAGATATTCATTAAATGCGATTATTTTGTTAGCCGTGTCATTATTTCGGTAATTATATGTGTCAGAGTAGAGTGAAGTAATTTAACAAAGTAGTGAAAGTCTAAAATGCAAAAAGCGACCTATTATAAGGTCGCTTATGCTTACATACTTACTTGCAATATCTGATCTAAGCGCCTTGGTTTTGGCGTTCTTTGATTTCGGATAAGGTTTTGCAGTCGATACACTGTGTCGCGGTTGGACGTGCTTCGAGGCGACGCAATCCAATTTCTACACCACAAGTTTCACAAAATCCATAGTCGTCGTTTTCGATCTCTAACATCGATTTGTCGATTTTACGGATAAGTTTGCGCTCACGGTCACGAGTACGTAATGCCAGTGCAAACTCTTCTTCTTGAGTTGCGCGGTCATTGATATCTGGCATAGCACTGGATTCGTCTTGGATGTAGTTTTTAGTACGATCCGCTTCGCCAATCAGTTGGTTTTTCCAATCCAATAAAATGGTCTTAAAATGCTCCAACTGCGCATCAGACATATACTCTTCGTCTTTGGCTGGCACATAAGGAGTAAATTTAACTTCACTCGGATTTGTAGTCGTAGTCAGGGTGCTCATATGGGTATCCTACTTTTTCAAATTAATTCAATAAAACGACGTATCAAAAGACAAGACGTTATTAATGTTACAAACGCAACAATTTGTCCTTTTATCAAACGTTTCACCACTTGGTAATACAAGTAACACAGCTGATCAAATAATATCGTAGACTTTATATACTGACAGTAATATACCGATTGTTAGTTATGTTGTTATATAAACTTCGGTATTGAATAATACTGTACTGTCTAAAGCATGCCGCAGGTCATTGATTGTAAAAACTGAGCTTGTGGTTAATGGGCCATCCTAGCTATCGTGCAGTGTTTTGATATGAGATATCAGTTCACCTTTGCTTTATTTCATAAGTTGTATCATTGTTTGTAATAATAATGAAGTGATTTTTTATATTGAATGCATATTTTTATTTGTTCATCACTGCATTTTTTATCAAAAATTATTGGTGAGGGCTATAAGCACAAAGGGCTAAGGCTTTCGCTAGTACCAACAATGGTGCCAATAATTCTGGGCATCAAGTATCCAGTCTTTCAACCCAGCTTGCAACTGTTCCATTGTTGGCCAATTGCAACCAGCGATACCCTGGTAATGCATTCTCATCATATGAAAAGTCATCTTTATGAGGTTTGAACTGATAGCAGGTAGATGGTGTGCTATAGACAGTGACGCCGTGACGATATTTGACTTGCTCTTGGTGAATATGACCACTGATGACCACTTGCAAATGCTCAAATGATTGCATGTGTTGCCAGAAACGCTCAGTATTTTTGGCCATATGAGTGTCAATCCAGTCGGATTCCACAGGTATGATATGGTGATGCAGAGCGATCAGTGCAGGTTTGTCACAGGTGCTAAGCCTTTTGCAAAGCCAATCAATATCGGTAGATGTGATCTCTCCTGCTACTTTTCCTGCAATGGATGAATCCAAGAGCAGTAATTGCCAATAGTCCGTTTCAATGATATGTCGACTGAGTAAACGTGTGTCAGCAGGACGAGCAACGAGCTCTCGCTGAAAAAAGGGCAGGTCTTTATCATTCTCATCTGTTACATCATGGTTACCAGCAATACAAGCAAAAGGAATTCGGGTCGCTTGTAACGTCTCGAAAATATGATCATAAATAGTGGCTTTGACCTTATTGACCAAGTCTCCTGTCACAACAATCAAGTCGCATCGAATATCTTCCTGAAGTGCTTGCTTGAGTACGTTTTCAAAACTTTGCTGACAGGCCATGTCGTCAAGCAAAATATCATTCTCATTTGCATCCATTACAACCGGTGTCGATAAATGCAAATCCGTAATTTGCAAAATATTGAGGTGATCATCTGGTGTTTCTATTCTACTGGCAGGGTAGCTTGGCATTGGGTCAGTCCCTTATCGAATCAAAACAACAAGTATTGTTAGAACGAGTATGGATAATAGAGCGACTGTTATCTACTAGATACTTATAGATATTAGCACTGACAACGCTTACTAGATAATAGCGTTTACTGATGAATGATTATTTATCAGACGTTACCATCTCAGTCGTATTTGATTTATACAACTTTATACTACATATAGCGAAAAAACTTAGCGTTATTAGCAAAATAAAGTTGAATAAGAAGGGCGTCAGAAACAGTCATTGTATAGACATTATAGCGCAGTTAACGATTGACTGACCAAGATTTTATCTTTATTAGCTTTGAAAAAATCATTGCTACAAAAAATAAAGCGGCTAATATCAAGACGATAGACAGACCAGTTTGTATATCAAACCAAATACTGCCCCACACACCAAGAGTTACACCACATTGCGCAGTAATCATAGCTACAATCACCATTTGTTTTGGTGAGGCGACCCATAAACGTGCGGTTAAAGCGGGCAACACTAGTAACCCACTGATTAGCAAGCTACCAACAGCCTGTAAGGCAACGGCACAAAAACCTGCCAAAATACCCATAAAGAATAGCCGTTGACGTGTTGGGTTAATGCCTTGAATACGTGCGAGTGCCTCATGGGTTGCCAGCTTTATCTGTGCAGGCCATATATAGCGTAGTAAGCCCAAACCAACTAAAACGCTGCCTGCCAGTAAAGGCAAGTCAGCCCAACCAAGCTCTAATAAATTACCGAATAAAAACCCCAGTACATTGGCCTGCTGGTCTGTTAGTTGAGTTAGGGTCAATAAACCCAAACACAGTAATGACACTGCAACGACGGCCAATACTGCGTCAGCAGGTAAACGCTCATCATCAATCAATACCAACCCTAACACCACCACCACACTGACTAATGCAACACCGATTCCCATCGGCAGCTGCCACCAAGCTGCTAGAGCCACACCTAGCAAAGTACCATGTGCTAAAGCATCAGCAAAAAAGGCCATACGGCGCCACAGTACCAAACAACCCAAAGGTGCTGATAGTAGCGCTAAAATACTGCCAGCGATCCAAGCAGGAGCGATAATAGCTAACCAAGAGGTCATAATAAACATCCATGAAATTTTGTAGAAGCGTAATACTGTATTACTAGATGGCATAACATCGTAATCAATACAGCTATAGCATAGGTGGTGTTAAGATTTATAGTTCGAGCTCGTTTGGTGCATGATGCTGGCAAGCATGTGGTTGATGTACATACGGTTGTTCATAATAATGACCAAATAGCTTTTTAAACTCGATACTAATGGCAAGCTCGCTGGGTTGTCCTTCGCAGCAAATATGCTTATTGAGACAGATAACGCGTCGACTACCTCTCATAACCCAGTGTAAATCATGGGATATTACTAACATGGCACAACGTAAAAAATCTGGTAACTTATCGATAAATTGATATAGCCAAACCTCTGTATCAGGGTCAAGCCCTTGCATAGGCTCGTCTAGAATTAACAAGTTAGGTTTATCCAACAATGCTCGGGCCAGCAACACTCGCTGGGCTTCTCCACCTGATAAATGCAACATTTGCCGCGATAACAAATGCGTCAATGCTAAGTTATCAAATATGAACTGTCGTTGCTCAGCGGTTAGCCGCTTTTTATCTGCTTGATCCAGTAAGTCACTGACTCGCAATGGCAATATTGGCGGAACTGTAAATCGCTGTGGCACGTAGCCAAGCTGAAGCGGTTGATGCGCTGTGACACTGCCTTTGGTTGGGTCAATTAAACCCAATATGAGTTTGACCAATGTTGATTTACCAGCTCCGTTAGGCCCAACGAGACTGACTGTCTCATTGACTGCAATATCGATATCGATATTCGAGAGAAGACGTTGTGGTCCAATATAGTAGCTAATATTGCGTAGGCTCAGCAGTTGGCTAGCATCATTCGAAGTATTGTTATGCGCCATGGGAACGCCCGATTGATTAGAAGATAAAGTAGAAAGGTTCATAATGTGACAACGAATAGATAAATAAAAAATGTAGACAACCAGAATATAGGTATCGAAAACCACCAAAAAAGCATTGGAAAGGGTTAGACGGATATCTATAGGTTACTGGCAGACTTGGCACCGACCACTGAGCTCGATTACGCTGCGTTCAACAACAAAGTCCATATCTTGTTCAGCGAAATTCATCATTTCTTGTACTGGCAAACTGCTACATTCTTTTACCCGATGGCACTGGTCGCAAATCAAAAATGCGGCGGTATGCCGTGCTCTTGGATGACAGCAAGGAACATAGGCATTGATAGACGTTAATTGATGAATTAACCCCTCGCTTAATAAAAATTCTAAACTGCGATAAACCGTTGGTGGAGCAACATTTTTTGAAGTTTGTTTGTTGCCCGATTGTTCTTTTGCCCCGTCAGGACTGTCAGTATCTGATAGGCGCATGCTCTGTAATTGAGCGATTAAATCATAGGCCCCAATAGGCTTATTGGCTTCTAATATCAATTGGTATATTTGTTGACGCAAGGCGGTAAAACGTGAGCCGTTTAAGCGACATTGTTCTCTTGCTGCGTTTAGGCGTTCTACCACATCTTGTGGCGTCAAGTCTTGCGCATCATGTAAGTGTTCACAAGTTGGTGAATGAATAGACATGGTAGGAACTCCTAAAAATAAAATAACTTTTTTATCAGTTGTTTTGTTGTTATAGTATAACATAATAAAATAAGAAACAGATAAGCCGTCTTCATGCGTCTGTTTTGCGATTGCTTTTTATCACTATCTCTCTCTAATAAATATAATGTCTGAACACCATCACTCATATATCAAAGATACCTACTATGAACTCAGTTTTTCACCATCTATTACGTCCGATCACCATGCTAAAGCGTTTGCTAATCTCTGGAGTGGTGTCAGGTTTTTTGGCACTAAGCGCTCAGGCAGCTACTGTAAGTGTGAGCAACTATCCAATGTTTCTACTCAGTGAAGCAGTCACTGAGGGAACACCATCTGCAAACAGAATCCTACAGGCAGGTGATGTGGGCCATCATGGTAGCGTCAGTCCAAGTGATATGAAGGCCATCAAAGATAGTAAGTTTGTCGTGTGGTTTGGGCCGGCACTAGAAAACAGTCTAACAGGTAGTTTGCAAAATGCACCTAACGCCATTGCGATGTTTGATTTTGACGCATTTAACCGTTATCCGCTGCGTGATGTAAAAGGCGCGCCAATTGAGGGTACGATGGATCCACATATTTGGCTTGATCCTGAAAATGCAAAAGCCATTACTCGAGCGTTGGCAGTGATACATAGTCACGCTAATCCGGAGTATACAAGTACTTACCAAGCCAATGTCAAAAATTTTGCTGAACGTATGGACAAAACAGTCGCAGATGTACAGCAAAGCTCGCAAACTGTACGCCCTTACTGGGTCTATCATGACGCTTATCAATATATCGAAAAAGCTACGCATATAAAGTTAGCAGGTAGTTTGAGCCCTGATCATCATATTTCTCCGAAGGCCAGTCAGCTACGTTGGTTAAACGAAAATCGTCCTACTAATCAAATGTGCATGGTTAACCAAGGTACAGTCTCAAAAGGCCTACTTGCTAAATTACAGCCAGTAAAAACAACCATACAAGTTGAAGATATGAGTAGTAGCAAAGACTTTGTCAGTGGATGGCAGACAATGGCTCAGCAAATCAATCAATGTATAACATCGTAAATATGATACCCGCGGCTATATTCTAAGCTGTGCAGGGGCGCTCAGGTAATGGTGTGATTTGAGTGTGACGTATGGGCACACGCCATTACCATAAGCATTTGAGTTAGGTGACTGATAAAAGTCAGATTTTACTTGCTTAATAGTTACAGCCTACCTATAATAAGTAGCGTTTTATTTCAGTCGAAAGGTAATACTTATAGATAAAGTAAGTCATTCACGGATAAAATTATCATAAGTATGATATATTGTCCCAATGCTGTAAGAGCTATAGGAATACCGATGACCAAGCCTGCTAAACGCACGCAAAAAGATAAAATTGGCATCTATATTAAACGACAAGCATGGATACTATTTATCCTTATTATCATTGCTTGGACAGTAGATACTATTTGGTTACATAGTGAACTTACGATAGCAAAAAGCGCCGCCATTGGTGCACTACTAAGTTTTATCACTCAAGCAGTATTTGCATTTTTTATTTTTTGGTATACCGGATATCGCGCGCGCCAACATATTGTTAGCCAGCTATATCGAGGTCAAATGTCAAAATGGCTATTGACCGTATTTGGTTTTGCACTAATTTTTATTACCGTACAACCCCTATCTGCCTTAGCGCTGTTTATCGGTTTTATGGTAATGCAAATTAGTCACAGTTGGATGTTGTGGCATATACGCTAGCGCTAATAAATGATCGCTAAACAGATGGTTTATTAATAGTACTGGCAAGTCACCCTGCCGTCCAGCTTCTCTATGACTAGTTCGAAAAGTCGAAGTACAATGCTGTCTTAGGATAGCACCAGTGATTGTAAAGACCGCACTATGAGTCTCAATGTTAGATGTAACGCGAGGGTAGGGGTTATTAAACTACCTGTGTTGCTGATGCTTAGAATATTATTATCTAATCATAGCTAGAGACTATATGAATAAACAAAGCTCGTTGCTAACTTATTCATACAGCGGATAAAAAAATCACAATTGACTTTACACGAATACAACGCTGCATTAATATAGGCGGCTAAATATTATGCTTATAAGCGCTACATTAAGCGCCGGTCGTGAACAGCGGTCAGTAGGCAAGTACATATACAAGAATTTTGCGTATAAAAATGCAAGGGCTATTACTGAGTTATCATAAGCCCTTTTTTGGTAGCTAAAATTTATCTCACGCTATCAAATACTGCATACTAGTAATAGAACTATGGGTTGGATGTTGTTGGTTACATGAGTGATTTAGTACCGTTTATTTTGGCTTAATAGCAAAATAGATGCAGTTATTATACCTCATCAGATGACAACCATATTTTTGGTAGTTGATTAAATCGTTGATTAATAAGAAGCTTACATTATGGCATCCGAGCAAACATCATCAGAATATATCTCTCACCACTTAACGAATTGGACGTATGGCTATCTGCCGGGCGAAGGTTGGAAAGTTGCTCATACTGCTGAAGAAGCAGGGGCAATGGGCTTTAATGCTATCCATCTTGATTCTATGCTATGGTCAATTGGTCTGGGCATTTTGTTTTGCACCGTCTTTTGGATGGTTGCCAAAAAAGTCACCTCAGACGTGCCAGGAAAAACTCAAGCAGCAGTTGAGATGATCGTTGAGTTTGTTGATAACAACGTTCGTGATTCATATAGTGGTACATCAAAATTGATTGCGCCATTGGCGTTGACCATTTTTGTCTGGATCTTTTTGATGAACTTGATGGATTTAATTCCTGTCGATTTCATTCCAGGTATTGCTGGGCAAATCGGTGCTGCTATGGGTCATGATCCACATCATGTTTTCTTTAAAATTGTTCCAACGACTGATCCTAACATCACGCTTGGCATGTCGTTCTCTGTCTTTGCACTGATTATCTTTTATAGCATTAAAGAAAAAGGTTTGGGCGGCTTTATCGGAGAGTTAACACTGCATCCGTTTGGTGCCAAAAACCCAATCGTACAAGCGATTTTGATTCCCATCAACTTCATCCTAGAAGCAGTTACTCTAATAGCTAAACCTGTATCACTTGGTTTGCGTCTATTCGGCAACATGTATGCTGGGGAATTGATTTTCATACTGATTGCTCTAATGCCGTTTTGGATTCAATGGGCGTTATCGGTACCGTGGGCTATCTTCCACATCTTAGTTATTACACTTCAAGCGTTCGTATTCATGATGCTGACGATAGTTTATATGTCGCTTGCATCATCAACTGAACATTAATTAGACATTCAATAGGTAAATGAGGATACATCAATGGATCCAGTATTAGGTGGTTACACAGTTATCGCAGTAGCACTACTTATCGGTCTTGGCGCACTTGGCACAGGTATTGGTTTTGCTATTCTAGGTGGAAAATTCTTAGAAGGCGTTGCGCGTCAACCAGAGCTTGGCTCACAATTGCAAACTCGTATGTTCATCGTAGCAGGTCTTCTTGATGCTATTCCGATGATCGGTGTTGGTATTGCTATGCTATTGTTGTTCGCTAACCCTCTAGCAGGTTAATCCGAAAGCTCAGTTGTAAATGTTTGGTATTCGGAAGCTTTCTATCAAATATAGTCAAATTTTGACTACCAAACATGATCAATGAAACTGATTTTTCATTAACAAAGAGGTGATCACGTGAATATCAATTTTACCCTCGTCGGTCAAGCCATTGCTTTTGCAATATTTGTGGTTTTCTGCATGAAATTCGTGTGGCCACCACTTATCGGTGCCATCAATGAGCGTCAGCGTAAAATTGCTGATGGTCTGAATGCCGCAGAGAAAGCAAAAGCAGATCTGGCGACCGCGGAGCAAAATGTCCAGCAGGAACTTGATCTTGCAAAGACCAAGGCCGCTGCTCTAATTGAGCAAGCGAACAAGAGTGCCAATCAGCTAGTCGAAGATGCAAAATCACAAGCCCAAGCGGAAGGTGAGCGCATTCGTCAACAAGCGCAAGCATCTATCGACCAAGAAATCAATCAAGCGCGTGAATCATTACGTGCCCAAGTTGCTGAACTGGCTGTACTTGGTGCAGAGAAGATTTTGCAAGATAAAGTCGATGCACAAAAACATGCCAGTATGCTAGACCAACTGGCGGCGAAGCTGTAATTGTGAGGATATAATGGCTGACTTATCAACCCTAGCACGACCGTACGCTAAAGCTGCGTTTGACTATGCCAATGAAAACGGCGCTGTACCTGAGTGGGAAGATTTCTTGCTTGTTGCTAGCACTGTTGTCAACGACAAGTCGTTCAGTACTTGGCTAGACAATCCAGCTGTTTCTGCTGAGCATAAGTCAGCTGCTTTGGTCGATCTTTATGACTCACAAGTGGCCGGTGATAACGACTCTGCTTTTAAACAGCTACTAGGCGAGAGCAAAGGTTCTCGCTACGGTAACAGTATTAGCTACCCTAAAATATCACCTGAGCTCAGTAATTTTGTTAAGCAGTTAGCGCTACAAGAGCGCCTAGCGCTGCTTCCTGAAATTTATGAGCATTATCGCCGTCACAAGGCAATAAGCTTAAAGCAGCTTGACGCATACGTGACTTCTGCCTACCCATTGACTGATGAACAGCGTCAGACGATACAAACACGTCTGACTACCTCGTTGAATGCGAGCATCGTGATTCACGAATCAGTTGATCCAAGTCTATTGGCAGGCGCTACAATCAAAGTCGGTGACAAAGTTATTGACGATTCGATGCGCGGCAAGTTACAACAGTTAAAAACACAGCTAACTGCCTAATGCCATTCATCAATACAGTCAAATATTGACGGTATGATTATAAGAGCATTTAAGTCAGTGGGCGGGTTATCATAAATTAAAGGAAACAAGGCAATGCAACAATTGAATCCAGCGGAAATCAGTAACCTGATTAAGCAGCGTATTCAAGACCTTGATGCGGGTGCAACTGCAAAGAATGAAGGCACGATTGTCAAAGTATCTGACGGTATCGTGCAGATTCATGGTCTTGAAGATGCCATGTACGGCGAAATGATTGAGTTTGAAGGCGAAATCTACGGAATGGCTCTAAACTTAGAGCGTGATTCTGTTGGCGCGGTAGTACTTGGTGATTACCTAAAGCTGCAAGAAGGTCAAAAAGCCTATTGTACTGGTCGTATTCTTGAAGTACCAGTAGGTCCTGAGCTGTTAGGCCGTGTTGTTGATGCTTTGGGTAATCCTATTGATGGCAAAGGTCCTATTGACGCTAAGATGACTGACAAAGTCGAAAAGATCGCTCCAGGCGTTATCGACCGTCAATCAGTAGATCAACCAGTAATGACTGGTTATAAAGCCGTTGATACCATGATTCCAATCGGTCGTGGTCAGCGTGAGCTTATCATTGGTGACCGTCAGACTGGTAAAACAGCGATGGCTATCGATGCGATTATCGCACAGAAAGCTTCTGGTATTAAATGTGTATACGTAGCTATCGGACAGAAACGTTCGACTATCGCTAACGTAGTACGTAAGCTTGAACAAACTGGCGCACTAGAATATACCACTGTTGTGGTTGCTTCAGCATCAGAGCCTGCAGCACTTCAGTATATCGCACCGTACTCAGGTTGTACGATGGGCGAATACTTCCGCGACCGCGGCGAAGATGCACTGATTGTATTTGATGACTTATCAAAGCAAGCAGTTGCTTATCGTCAGATCTCACTACTACTACGCCGTCCGCCAGGTCGTGAAGCTTATCCTGGTGACGTATTCTATTTACACTCACGCCTACTTGAGCGTGCATCACGTGTGAATGCTGACTATGTAGAAAAATTCACTAACGGTGAAGTGAAAGGTAAAACTGGTTCTTTAACCGCATTACCAATCATTGAGACACAAGCTGGTGACGTATCTGCATTCGTACCAACTAACGTGATTTCAATCACTGATGGTCAGATCTTCTTAGAATCTAGCCTATTCAACTCAGGTATCCGTCCGGCAGTAAATGCTGGTATCTCGGTATCTCGTGTTGGTGGTTCAGCACAGACTAAGATTATTAAGAAATTATCTGGTGGTATTCGTACTGCTCTAGCTCAATATCGTGAACTAGCAGCATTTGCTCAGTTTGCATCAGATCTTGATGACGCAACTCGCGAACAGCTTGATCATGGTGAGCGTGTTACAGAGTTGATGAAGCAGAAACAGTATCAACCAATGTCAATTTCTGAGCAAGCAGCCGTTATCTATGCTTCAAACGAAGGCTTCTTATCTGACGTTCCTGTCGAAAAGATTGGTTCTTTTGAAGAAGCATACTTGCGTTATATGCATGATGAGCAAAGTGAATTGATGCGTGAGATTGATGACACTGCGAACTACAATGATGATATCGCAGGTCGTTTAAAGTCAGCTTTAGAGACCTTTAAACAAAATCACAGTTATTAATTTAACGGGTTAAGCCGAATTGGTTATAACTGTCGTTTGAAAAGTGGCGCGTTGTCTGACTAGATATTTGCGCCACTGTTTTAACCATTACCGGTATTAGATCGCGTAATGCCACAAGATATAAAATATTATTCTGTAGAATTAATGTTGTATATCAAACGATTGTCGCATGCGCCAATGCTTTTTAACCCTCTTATATTGGAATCATTATGGCAAGCTTAAAAGAGATACGTGCCAAAGTCACCAGTATTAAAAGCACCCAGAAAATTACTCGTGCTATGCAAATGGTAGCGGCAAGTAAAATGCGCCGTGCACAAGAGCGCATGGAAGTGGGTCGCCCGTATGCTGATAGTATGCGCCGGGTTATTTCACATTTGGTGCATGCCTCATCAGATTATAAACATCCGTATATGGTATCGCGTCCAGTCAATAAGGTTGGCTATATTGTCATTACCTCTGACCGTGGCCTAGCGGGTGGTTTGAATATTAACCTATTCAAAGCCTTATCTAAAAGTATTCAAGATTATCAAGATCAGTCTGTACAAGCTGAGTTTGCAGTCATCGGTGCCAAAGGTGTGAGTTTCTTCAAAAACTTTGGTGGTAAAGTTACCTCGGCTGTGACTGATTATGGCGATAAACCAACATTTGAGCAATTGAATGCACCGGTTCAAGCCATGCTTGAAGACTATAGAAACGGTAATATTGACCGTATCTATGTGGTCTACAACCGATTCGTCAATGCGATGACCCAGAAACCAACGGTTAATCAGTTGGTTCCTCTACCAGAGCAATCATTTGATGACGAAGACAGTGGTCTACAGACAGAACTTAGCTGGGATTATATCTACGAGCCTGACATCAAGACATTGATTGATGAATTGCTTGGTCGCTATATCGAGTCGATTGTCTATCAAGCGGTAATGGAAAACATCGCCTCTGAGCAGTCTTCACGTATGGTTGCGATGAAAGCGGCAACAGATAATGCTGGTGACCTTATTAACGATTTACAGTTGGTTTATAACAAGCTGCGTCAAGCGGCGATTACCCGAGAGATTTCGGAAATCGTTGGCGGTGCTGCTGCTGTTTCATAATTGACTACACCTATATATAGAAGTTCAAGGAGAACGCAATGAGTAGCGGTCGTATTGTACAGATTATTGGCGCGGTTCTTGACGTTGAGTTCAACCGTAATGAAGTTCCTCAAATTTTTGATGCCTTGGAAGTAGATGGTACCGAAACTACCCTAGAAGTACAGCAACAGCTAGGTGATGGTATCGTACGTACTATTGCTATGGGATCAACTGAAGGTCTAAAGCGTAACCTACCTGTTACCAATACAGGTGCAGCTATTTCTGTACCAGTAGGTACAGGCACACTTGGTCGCATTATGGATGTTCTTGGTCGTCCTATCGATGAAGAAGGTCCTGTTGCAGCAGAAGAAAAATGGTCTATCCACCGTGATGCGCCAAGCTATGCTGACCAGTCAAACAGCACCGAGCTGTTAGAAACTGGTATTAAAGTAATCGATTTGCTTTGCCCGTTCGCTAAAGGTGGTAAAGTTGGTCTGTTTGGTGGTGCTGGTGTTGGTAAAACCGTTAACATGATGGAGCTTATCAACAACATCGCTCTAAAACATGAAGGTTTATCAGTATTTGCTGGTGTTGGTGAGCGTACTCGTGAAGGTAATGATTTCTATCACGAAATGCAAGAAGCTGGCGTTGTAAACACTGAAGACTTTAGCAAATCTAAAGTAGCAATGGTATATGGCCAGATGAATGAGCCACCGGGTAACCGTTTGCGTGTTGCACTGTCTGGTTTGACCATGGCTGAGTACTTCCGTGATACTAAAGATCCTGCCACTGGTAAAGGTCGTGACGTATTGCTGTTTGTTGATAACATCTACCGTTATACTCTAGCCGGTACTGAAGTATCAGCATTGCTTGGTCGTATGCCATCAGCGGTTGGTTATCAGCCAACACTAGCTGAAGAAATGGGCTTGCTACAAGAGCGTATTACTTCAACTCAGTCAGGTTCTATTACTTCAGTTCAGGCTGTATATGTACCTGCGGATGATTTAACCGATCCATCACCTGCTACAACGTTTGCTCACTTGGATGCAACAGTCGTACTAAGCCGTGATATCGCCTCACAAGGTATCTATCCTGCGGTTGATCCACTCGATTCAACGTCGCGTCAGCTAGATCCACAAGTAATTGGTGAAGAGCATTATAATGTTGCTCGTGGTGTTCAGGAAGTTCTACAGCGTTATAAAGAACTTAAAGACATCATCGCTATCTTGGGTATGGATGAGTTATCAGAAGAAGATAAACTGGTTGTTTATCGTGCTCGTAAGATTCAGCGCTTCTTGTCTCAACCATTCCACGTAGCTGAAGTCTTTACTGGTGCACCTGGTAAATATGTAGCACTACGCGATACCATTGCTAGCTTTAAAGCAATCATCGCTGGTGAATACGATGACCTACCAGAGCAGGCATTCTACATGGCTGGTAGCATTGATGAAGTAGTCGCTAAAGCTGAAAAAATGAAGTCTTCTGCAGCTTAAGTTGTATGAGCTAATGAGTAGATATAATATGAATCTTATATCTACTCTTCAGTAACGCATCGCAGTTTTTACTGTTTTTTGATCGCGCTTTGATGGTAAGGAATTAAGTATGGCAACGTTACAATGTCGCGTCGTAAGTGCTCGTGAAGAGTTGTATTCAGGCGAAATTAGCATGTTAATAGCTACTGGTACCGAAGGCGAGATTGGTGTATTGCCAGGTCACACACCGCTTATTACTTTGCTAAAGCCAGGTGCAATGCGAGTGCAAACGCCAAACGGTGAAGAAGAAGTGATTTACGTCTCAGGTGGTGTACTAGAAGTACAGCCTAAAATGGTTACTGTATTGGCTGATACAGCTATGCGTGCACACAATCTTGACGAAAGCAAAATTGTTGAAGCACGTAGAAAAGCTGAGCAAATGCTAGTTAACCAATCTGATACACTACAAACTAATGCGGCTTTGGCCTCACTTGCAGAGTCAGTAGGACAATTACAGACCCTTCGTAAGTACAAAAACCGCGCGTAATTTATTACTGATAGCTTTAAACAGTTGCTTACAGCTATTGTTTTAGCAATCATAAATGAACAGTCCATCATGGGCTGTTTTTTTATGTCTATTGATTATGAAATTAGCTGTTTCGTGGTAAATGAACATGATCATTTTTGGCTGTGACGTATGGTCGTTTAAACCATCAGTGGGGAAATACCTTGTCACTATCAATGAGCCACTATCAATGAATCATTGTCTATTAGGCTTTTCTCAAAAAGACACTAGCGACAACGATAATATATGGTTATATTAGAGATAACGTATTATAAGTAACGAGCAGTAATTGTACGCGATAATGTTAGCTTGACAGTTCATTTAACTAGCAAACTATAAATAATAGAAACTATTAAGTACCAGTAAAGTAAGTAGCAGAATTTTTGGACGTAAACTAAAGTTTTGGTAGAGGTAGTTTATAGGTTTTGTTACCGACTATCAGCTATAGTATAGGAAGCTGACCATTTAATAGTATACTGTGCTACTAAGTTTGTAACAGCTATACGAACATAAATTGTGCCACTATAGGGTGCTATTAATTTTTACCGCTTTTACTTTTACTGCTTTTAAATTAGATGTATTAGAGGATATAACAATGACAACGACTGAAGAAGACAATACCCCCCGAATCTTGATTGTTGAAGATGATGAACGTCTGGCCATGTTGACTCAAGATTACTTGGTCAAAAATGGTTTAGAAGTAGCAATTGAAACTGATGGTAATCGTGCTATTCGCCGTATCGTCAATGAGCAACCAGATATGGTTGTACTTGATGTTATGCTACCTGGTAGCGATGGTCTGACAGTTTGCCGTGAAGTGCGCCCACATTATCAAAACCCAATTTTGATGTTGACCGCACGTACTGAAGACATGGATCAAGTATTGGGTCTTGAGATGGGTGCTGACGATTATGTTGCCAAGCCTGCTCAGCCACGTGTATTGCTTGCTCGTATTCGCGCGCTATTGCGCCGCTCAGAAAATGCACCTTCAGAAGATGTACCACAACGTCTAGAGTTCGGTGAGTTAGTAATCGACAATGGTGGTCGTTCAGTGCATCTAGGTGAGGAGTTGGTTGATTTCACCAGTGCTGAATATGATCTATTATGGTTGCTTGCTTCTAATGCAGGCCGTATTCTATCTCGTGAAGATATTTTTGAGCGTCTACGCGGCATTGAGTATGATGGTCAAGATCGTTCAATTGATGTACGTATCTCACGTATTCGTCCAAAAATTGGTGATGATCCAGAAAATCCAAAACGTATTAAAACAGTACGTAGCAAAGGCTATCTATTCGTAAAAGAAGGCAACTAATAGCTTTGCTTTTGTATGTTGATTAATTATTAAACACTATTGGAAAAAACCAGCAACGATGCTGGTTTTTTTGTGGCTAAATTTTAATTTTTGAACTTAAATGCAGTGTTATGTGGTTTAATTAACCCATTATATAGACGCTGACTAAATATATGTAATACATATAAGTCTTTGGACGATTGCTGCATATGAATTAAAATGTGGTAGTTAAAGTTTATCTCTAGTCAATAATGCTCGATATTGTT